>NZ_JARTVT010000019.1:0-153197 GCF_029625685.1 Mesorhizobium sp. WSM4976 | reverse complement strand
CTTCCTTCTTTGCATTCCCACTCTCCAGTTCCGTCAAACACCTTATCTCGGTGTCCACGAAACCGGCAGCAGGCCAGTTTGCCAATCGAGACCGTGGACCAACAATCACCATCCGAGCGATCTCAAGCGACATTCACGCTCTATGCAGAGCGTCGCCGATAGCAGAAGAGTGCTTGTTCGATAGTGGGTCTAGGGATGTAACGGTCTCCCGACTCGAACCCCTGAAGTCAGACAACCATCCTATTTATACGCCGTGACCGCAATCCACCGCAGGACTTGATCGGCGCCCTTCCGGCGGAGATTGATACAATCTAGACCCTGATCTTGAACGGAAGGATGCCGGCAGCAAGATCATGAAAAGCGAGTCTTTCTCCTATCCCCCTCGAGGTCTCTCACGTGAAGAAGCCGCCCGATATGTTGGCGTGGGCATAACCAAATTCGACCAGATGGTTGCTGACCGCCGCATGCCGAAGCCGAAGAAAGTTGACGGTCGCGTGATTTGGGATCGGCTCAAACTCGAAGCGGCCTTTGGCGAACTACCTGGAGACGATGAAGACAATATCGTCGACTTCCTGTTGCAAGGGAATCATCGCAGGGAATAGATTCATTCCGCCATGACCGACAAATATCCTGGCCTTTCCTCCTACACCGATCGCCACGGCAAACGTCGCTGGCGCTATCGGACGAAGGAGCGTGTTGTCAGTCTGCCGGCGCCAAACCAACCCGGTTTCAAGGATGCCTACCAAGCAGCGGTCGAAGGCCGGAAAGTCCCCAAGGCTCCGGTCGTCCGCATGCCTGGAGCCGCCCTGCCCGGCACGTTCGGAGCGGCATTTCAACGGTTGAAGATCTCGGTCAAGTGGCTGGCGCTTGACGAAGCCAGCAAGCGCAAGAACACGCGTCTGATCGAAGAGTTTCTGGACCTGCGAGTGGTCCCTGATCACCCGCTCATCTGGCGGGATGTAGCGGTTAAGAACCTTAGACGCATCCATGTTGAAGAGCTTCTTGGCCGCTTCATCGCCACGCCCCACAAGGCCAAACACTTATTGGTCGGTATACGCAAGCTAGTCTATGTCGCGCTAAGGCAAGACTGGATCGAAATCGATCCCACAGCGGCGGTCGAGTGGCGGCCCGCCTATGCCGGCTGGAAAGCGTGGCCGCGCGAGGCGATGGCGCAGTTCGAAAACCGTTGGCAGCTGGGCACGGCGGCACGCACCTGTTACGGCTTGGCGCTTTGGCTCGGCAACCGCCGCGGCGACGTCGCGGGCCTGCGCTGGGACCAGAGGGTCACCCGCCGAGTCTTCATCGACGGTGTCGAGCGTCACTTCGACGGGTTTGATATCGTTCAGGCCAAAAATAAGGGACGAACGGGCGGCAAGCGGCTTTTCGTGCCGATCACACCGATGCTGTCTGAGATCCTGGATGCGGCCGACAGACGTGGCGAGACCGTCCTGGTTAACGGCTATGGGGAGCCGTTCTCCGCCAAGTCGCTGACTGGAATGATGGCGCATTGGTGCAAGCTTGCCGGCTTGCCGAAAGGCTTAACCCTGCATGGGCTGAGAAAGTCGCTTGGCGTTTATCTGGCGGAAGCAGAGGCCTCAACCAGGCAGCTCATGGATGTGCTCGGCCACGACGACATCGATCATGCCGAGCTCTATTCGCGCGAGGCCTCGCAGGTTCGGCTAGCGGTCCAAGGGATGGATCGAGTCGTGCGTCTCGTGACTCGCAAGCCGATGCTTGGCGAACCTATTGGCGAACCTCGTGGCGAACCACCCTATAAAGCATTGATAAATAACGATAATGGTGGGCCCGGAGGGACTCGAACCCCCAACCAAGCGGTTATGAGCCGCCGGCTCTAACCATTGAGCTACAGGCCCCACGCGCGCTGGCTTAGTGTTTTTCTTATCGTCGCACAAGGCTTTCGAAAGCGATGGCGCAGACCGCCAAAATCAGCCCATATTCGCTGCGTAGAGCGGCTTGCGCCCATAAGGTGCGTGAACAGGTCCCGGCCCATGCGCCGCATTGCAGGGAATCGATGCCTTTTGCCGGGTCGATGCAAGCGCGGCACGGGCTGCGGACCCCAGACATCGAGGAGTTTTCATGACCAGACATCTTTTGCCTATCGCACTCGCTGCCGCGGTCGCGTTCCCGGCGCTGGCAAGCGCCGCTGACACACAGCCCCCACCCCGCATCGTCGTATCTGGCGAAGGCGAAGCGACCGTGGCGCCGGACATGGCGATCCTTTCGCTGAGCGTCATGCGCGAGGCCAAGAGCGCCCGCGAAGCGCTCGACGCCAACAACGACGCCATGGCCGCGGTGATCGCGGCGATGAAATCCGCCGGCATTGCCGAGCGCGATCTGCAGACGGCCGGGATACAGATCAACCCGCGCTACAACTACACCAACAAGGCCGACGGCAGCCAGGAGGCCGAACTCGTCGCCTATCAGGTGACCAACACGCTGTCGGTGCGCGTACGCGACGTGGACAAGACCGGCGAGATCCTCGACAAGGCGGTTTCGCTCGGCGTCAACCAGGGTGGCGGCATCGCCTTCACCAATGACGATCCTAAGGCAACGATCACCGAGGCGCGCAAGAAGGCCGTCGCCGACGCGATGGCCAAGGCAAAGACGCTCGCCGAAGCGGCAGGCGTCAGCCTGGGCAAGGTGCTCGAGATCACCGACCAGAATATTGCGCCGGTGCCGATGCCGATGGCTGCCAAATCATTCGATGCGGCCCGTTCGGCCGTGCCGGTCCAGGCCGGCGAGAATTCCTACAACGTCCAGGTCACGGTCACCTTCGAGCTGAAGTGACGATCGGCCGGCGCACCGCAGGCGTCGCGACCGACATGCAAAAAGCTCCGGAGGATCGTTTCCTCCGGGGCTTTTTTCGAGCCGCGCCTCACCTCGAGAGGCTCCAATACTTAAGATTGATCTTCGCAGAAGATCATATCCCAAAGGCGATCCTCGCGAGCATCGTCGTCTCAGCCTCAGCGATAGATGATCGGGCAGCCGCGCTCGTTGGCGAACACAACCACGACACGGTCGCCATACTGGCGGCCGACCACCTTGACGGTGCGGCGGCTCATGTCGACGATGCGGGCGCGGTGCAGGCCCATGCGCTCGGCCTTGTCGAGGGCGCGCTCCGGCGAGCAGCCGCGCCAGTCGCGGTCACGGCGCCAGTCGCGGCGGTAGTAGCCGTCATCGTCGCCCGAATATACGCCGAAGCGCGGATCCTGGTTATTGCCGAAACCGAGATAGAGGCTGTCCGCATGTGCCGGAATCGCGGCAAGCGTGCCGAGCCCGACAAGCGCCGAAAGGGCAACCGTCTTGATCATGTTGAACATCGTCTTCTCTCCTTGCTGTCGGCTTTCGTCCATGGAACCGATGATTGGACAATGCCTTCTTGTGTCTGAATTTTCCGCGAACCATCCATTCATGTCCGGTTCATCTAAGCGCGAAGCCGCCGGGGTTCGTCGCTTGTACTCAAAAACGCCCCCCACGGGCTCTAAGCCCGAACGCGCAAGGTTCGTTGCTCGTGGCCAAAAACGCTAATCCCTAGACGCGAACACATAGGGTTCGACGTTGCTCGTCAAAAGCGCGCGCTCAGGGTTCGTCATCAAGGTACGACCCGGGTTACGGTTCGTCGTCCAGTATATAGTCAAAGTAGTCGTCCGGCTCGGCCAGATCGGTCTCCTTGGCTTTCACCCGACCCTGGATCGAAATGCCGGCTTCATGCACGGTCGTGTCGCTCCCCGAAACAAGCCTGTGCCACCAGTAGAGGTCATGGCCCTCGGCGATCAGCCGGTAGGCACAGGTCTTTGGCAGCCAGGTGATGGTACGCACATTCCGCGGCGTCAGCCCGACACAGTCGGGCACGCGCGTCAGGCGGTTTGCATAGTCGGAGCAGCGGCAGCTTTCGGCGTCGAACAGCCGGCAGCCAACGCTTGTCCAGAAGATCTCGCCCGTATCCTCGTCCTCGAGCTTCGACAGGCAACATTTGCCGCAGCCGTCGCAAAGTGATTCCCACTCGGCCGGGGTCATCGCCTCAAGCGTCTTGGTTTTCCAGAATGGTGCGGTCATTTCGGTGGATTTGGCCCTCCGCGACCTTCCGGTCAAGCACTGCTGTCACACAGACTCACTATCAACATTGGAAAAACACGAAATTGCCCTCAAAAGGCCGGCCGGGCATCCTTGGCTGGCGCCAATGCCTGACGGAACCAATTCCGGTCGATAAAAGTTTGGGCAGGGATGGGACCCCACTAGGAGAAATTGATATGAAACGCCAACCACGGATTCTGGCGGGCACGGCAATCGGCCTGCTTATGGCATCCGCGCCGTTGGGCGCGTACCCGCTGCAGGGGGGTGTCGCTTCGGGCAGCCTGCATGGCGCGCCGCTCGTCCTCGCTCAGGCGGCTTGCGCAGAAGGCCAATCGGCGGAGCAATGCGCCCAGGGCGGAGCGGAACAGCCGAAGAAGAACAAGCGCCAGCAGCAGCAAAGCGAATCGGCGCCGGCAGCCGAACAAGCCGCGCCTGCCGAGAGCGATCAGAAGCCGCGCAAGAAGCGGCAAGAACAGCAGCAGATGGATAATGGCCAATCCGGTGAAGCCGCCCCGGCCGAGCAGCAATTCAAGCCGCGAAAGAAACGCGACCAGCAGCAAATGGAAGCCGCACCTGCGGATCAAGGCGCCCAGCCTGCGACCAATGAACAGCAATTGAAGCCTCGCAAGAAGCGCGACCAGCAGCAGCAGATCGAGGCCGCGCCAGCAGATCAAGGTGGGCAGCCCGCGACCAACGATCAGCAGCCGCGCAAGAAGCGCAACTCGCAAGTGGCGCCGGCTGAACAGCCTGCCGATCAACTGGCTCCTTCGACTGATAATCAGCAGCAGCAGGGCAACCAGTTGCGCAAGAAGCCCAAGCAGCAAACGGAGGGCGCCACCACCGAGCAGCCCGCTGGCCAGGCTGCGCCCGCCGACCAGGCTGCACCTGCCAACGACAATCAGCAAGGCGGCAACCAACTCAGGAAGAAGCACAAGCAGAACCAGCAGAGCGAAACCACCCCGGCCGAGCAGACGCAGACCAACGAGCCGGCCAAAAAGCCGTCGCCGACAGGGGAGCCGGTGCCGCAGGCCAAGCCGCTGCAGAATGGCGAGCAGCCGGCTCAGAGCGAGCAGACCCAGGACCAGAAGAAACGCGGCAAGAAGCCGGTGGGCGAGCAGCCTGCTACCGGGCAGCAACCGGCGACGGGCGAGCAGCCGGCAACAGGCACTCAGCAGCCAACCACGGGTGAGCAAACCCTAGGTAGGAAGCAGCTCGGCAAGAAGCCGTTAACCGAACAGCCAACGACTGGAGAGCAGCCGGCGACAGGCCAACAGCCTGCTACAGGTGAACAGCCCGCCAACGGCAACCAGCCGGCCAACAACAACCAGCCCGCCAATGGCGGCAAGGCCGCGCAGGGCGAAACCGCCAATCCGAATGAGGCGCCCGTCCTCGACAGCCAGAAAGATGCCGTGCGCAAGCACCGAGTCCGCAACGACAACGCCCAGAACGGCGGTGCCCAGACCGGTGGCGCTCAAACTGGAAATGCCCAGACCGGCAATGGTCAGACCGCCAATCAGACTGGACAGCAGCAAGGCGGCGAGCAGGCCCAGAGGCCGGCTCCGATCGATCAGGGTCCCCCGCCCACCGACGACAAGACCGCGCAGCAGGCGATCAGGCCCGAGAAGATTGTTCCCGTCGATCAAGAGAAGGGCAAACGGATCGACCTTACGCCAGAGCAGGTGGTGCGTGAGCGTCGCCGGCCGCAGGGCGCGGACGTCGTCAAGCAGTTTGGCGACCGCGTCATCCTCCAGTTCAACAATCAGACATTCGTGGAAAGCAACGAGGCGCCTCGCATCACCCGCGGCGCCCGGGACGTCTACTATGAGGATCTTTCGGGCGGCCGCACCCGCGAAACGGTCGAACGAAGCAACGGCATCCGCGTCGTCACCATCCGCAACCGCTATGGCGATGTCATCCAGCGTTCGCGCATCATGCCGGACGGCCGAGAATATATCCTGAGCTATGTCGACGAGCAGCAATACCAGGGCGACGGCGACTGGCGTGATCCCGGCGATGACCTGCCGCCGATGCGGCTGACCATCCCGCAGCGGGACTACATCCTGAACTCCGAGGATGTCGAAAGCGACGACGACTATTACACCTTCCTCGAGCAGCCGCCGGTGGAAAGGGTGCAGCGTCTCTACTCGATCGACGAGGTGAAGCGGTCGGCCCGCGTGCGCGACATCGCCCGCCGCATCGATCTCGACACGCTGAACTTCGACTTCGGCTCGGCGACGATTTCCGACACCGAGGTACAGAAGCTCGATGGCGTCGCCAGCGCCATGGAAAAACTGCTGAAGAAAAATCCGGCCGAGACCTTCCTGATCGAAGGCCACACCGACGCCGTCGGCACGCCGGAGGCAAATCTTGCCCTCTCGGATCGCCGTGCAGAAGCCGTTGCCGAGGCGCTCACGAATGCCTTTGGCATCCCTGCCGAGAACCTCACCACGCAGGGCTACGGCGAGGAATATCTCAAGGTGAACACGCCCGGTCCGAACCGCGAGAACCGCCGGGTCGCCATCCGCCGCATCACCTCGCTGGTGGCGCCGGTGGCGAGCAACAGTGACCAGCAATGAGCGTTGGATTTCAAGATCCTGATCGGATTTTTGGATTCAGAGCTTGAGATGAAGGCCCGTCCGCATCGGACGGGCCTTTTCCTTCCCTGGCTCAAGAAGATTTATCCTGTCGACTGGGGCTAACTCATTGAATTGCCGCATTGCGACACCCAAATTCCCTGCAGGGCGTTCCCTGCCCTGTCCCGACTCCAGCGGGACACACTGAGCCCCGCCGGTCCCCTCTCCGGCGGGGTTTTTGTCTTGAAAGCCGGCCCTGTCTGGCCGAACTTATCGCAATCCGACCGGAACCCTTCATGAAGCATCTCGAACTCGCCATCGAATCCGTCATCCTGGCCTCGCGCTGGCTGCTGGTCGTCTTCTATCTCGGCCTCGGCGTCGCGCTGGCGATCTATGCGCTCTCCTTTTGCAAGAAGCTCTACGAGTTCGTGACGAGCGTCTTCACGCTCGGGGACACGGATACGATCCTTAAGATGCTCGGCCTGATCGACGCTGCGCTTGTCGCCTCACTGGTGGTGATGGTGATAATCTCGGGCTACGAGAATTTCGTCAGCCGCTTCGACGATCAGGATGGCGAGGTCCATTGGCTGGGCACGATCGATGTCGGCTCGCTGAAGGTCAAGGTCGCGTCGACCATCGTCGCGATCTCGTCCATCCATCTGCTACAGATCTTCCTCAACCACGCTTCCTACACGGCGGAGCAACTGATGTGGCTGACCATCATGCACCTGGCCTTCGTGCTTTCAGCGCTAATGCTGGCCTATATCGACCGGGTCATGGCGTTGGCGAAAGGCAAGAAGGCCGCGGCGGACTAAGGCCGCCGGCGCCTTCAGTAGATTCTTCTGACTTTCGTCTGCGAGTTCGCAAACACCTCGTCGGGAACAAAGAAGTCGCCCGCGAGTTGATCGGCCCCGCCCGGTGAGTAGACCGAAAAATCCGTCACGCCTTCGGCGCGCAGCACCTCTTCGTCGATGTAGAAATTGCCAGTCGCCTGGCGCGACGGGCGCATGAAGATCGCATGTGCCGCATCGGCCATGATGTCGGGCGAGCGACTCATCGAAGCCACCGTGGCTCCGCCCAGAAGATTGCGCACCGCGGCCGTATCGATCGTCGAGATCGGCCACAGCGAGTTCACCGCGATGCCATTCTTGGCGAACTCGGCGCTCATGCCAAGCGTGCACATCGACATGCCAAACTTCGCCATCGTGTAGGCGACGTGGTTCTTGAACCATTTGGCCTTCATGTCGAGCGGCGGCGCCAGATTCAGGATGTGAGGGTTCTTGGCCAACTTCAGGTGCGGAATGCACATCTTGGAGACCAGGAAGGTACCGCGCGTGTTGATCTGATGCATCAGATCGTAGCGCTTCATGTCGGTCTCCAGCGTGCCGGTGAGTTGGATGGCGCTGGCATTGTTGACGCAGATGTCGATGCCGCCGAATGTTTCGACCGTCTTGGCCACCGCCTCGGCGACCTGCGCTTCGTCGCGGATGTCGCAAATCACCGGCAGTGCCTTGCCGCCGGCCCGCTCGATTTCTTGCGCTGCGGTGTAGATGGTACCGGGCAGCTTCGGATGCGGCTCGGCGGTCTTGGCCGCGATCGTCACATTGGCGCCGTCGCGCGCCGCGCGCAGCGCGATCGCCAGCCCGATGCCGCGCGATCCGCCCGAAATGAACAGCGTCTTTTCGCTCAGCGACATCCTTCGCCTCCCTCTTTAATAAGGGAGGCAACTTGCGCGGCAGACAGCTGTGGCGCAAGGGGTAAGACGGATTACGCAGCGTCGCCGGATGGCCTATACCAGAACCAGCCCCTGCCGCATCGCGATCGCGATCGCATCGGTGCGGTTGGCGGCGCCGAGCTTGATCAGGATTGCAGCGACATGGAACTTCGCCGTGTGCACGGAAATGTTGAGCCGCCGGGCGATCACTTTGTTCGGGGCGCCTTCGGCCAGCAACGCCAGCACCTCCGCCTCGCGCGGCGACAAGGCCGGACGCGCCTGATTGTCC
Organism: Mesorhizobium sp. WSM4976; assembly: GCF_029625685.1. NCBI lineage: Bacteria > Pseudomonadati > Pseudomonadota > Alphaproteobacteria > Hyphomicrobiales > Phyllobacteriaceae > Mesorhizobium > Mesorhizobium sp. WSM4976. Next base: position 144,526 of record NZ_JARTVT010000019.1, on the reverse strand, counting down.
TCCGGCACGTCTTCTTCCGCGAGCCCGTCATGGAAATCGCCATGCGCGACCTCCGACGGCCCGGCCCTGTCGATGCGATAACCGGAAGCTGCGAGCCGCGCTGCCGCGGCGATCAACAGGCCGTCTGCCGATGGCGGCAGCACTGCGACCACGTTGCCGGGAAAGCGTTCGTGCCCACCGCGGCGGGACAGCAGGACAACAGGCATCGCCGAGCCGACGGCCCGGCTTTCCAAGGCCGCATCGTCGGTCACCGCGACATCCGCCGGCTGGCCGGTGCTGCTTCCGGCCAGCGTCGGCAGCAGATCGTCACTGGCGGCAAGCGCATCGGCAAGCTGCTCGGCGAGCTGGACATCGCCGAGCGCCACCAGCACCGTCAGCCGGTGGGCTGACGGTTCCGGTCGTGCGATCACTTGCGCCGCGCTGCTCGCCATCGATCCTCTCAGCTCAGCGGCTTCTCGCCGATGGTGATCGAGACGTCGCGTTGCGTGCCGCCGCTCGAGATACCAAGGGTCACGGTGGTGCCCGCGCTGTCCGGCCCGAGCTTGCGGATCAACTCGCGCGGGCCATGCACGGCCTCGCCGTTCCAGGAGACGACGATGTCGCCGACATGCAGGCCGGCGGCCTTGGCCGGACCGGTGTCGTCGAGGCTCATCACCATGGCGCCTTTCGTGTCGCCATTGCGGATCGGGTGCAGCCCGGCGCCGAGATAGCCGCGCGCCACGTGGCCCTTCTCGCGCAGCGTGGCAACCGCGCGCTCGATCGTCTCGTAAGGCATGACCAGCGCCCGCCGGCGGGGGCCGAACAACAGCATGCCGATCAGGCCGCCCTTGGCGTCGAGCACCGGCCCGCCCTCGAAACGCCCGCCGGTGTTGATGGCGAGGTTGATGCGTCGGTCGATCGTGCCGCCACGCATCGAGCGCCAAGCCGGCCCGACCTCGCCGACCGTGCCGAACACGGCAAGCGCGTCGCCATCGCTGTTGCCGACGGCAATCGCAAGATTGCCGGGGCGCACGGTGCCGGCCTGAGCGAGTTGCGGCAAACCGGCAGCGCCAGAAGCCGGCTTCAGCAGGGCAACGCCCGTCGACGGATCGCGGCCGGCAAGCTCTGCCTTCACGGTTTCGCCGGACGCCAGCGTCAATTCGATCTCCTCGCCGGCTTCGACCGCTTCCTCGGCGGTGACGAAGTAGCCGTCGCGCCAGTGAAAGGCGCTCGCGGTCCGATGATGGTGCGTAACGAAACTCGCCAGCGCGGGGGCAGCGGTTGCCGCGACATCGGCGATCGCGTCGGAAAAGGCACTGAGGTTGAAGTCGCTCATAAGACTGTCTCCTGGGTTCGGTGACCCAGATATCGCTCGCTAGCGCAGCCGCGGGTACTCGCCTGACGGCTAGTCACCGGCCCGACTGGCCATCTGGTCAGGTCGCGGCGCCCTTGGCCGCTCCGCACATATAGTCATCATTCTATGAGGGAACACGCTCATGGCTTTCGCAGCCGAAAAACTTCCATCCGATGACGCTTTACTCGATGCTTACTCGGCATCCGTTTCCGAGGCCGTCGACCGCATCGGTCCGGCCGTCTGCCGCATCGAGCGCATCGGCGCCGGCGGTCACGGTTCCGGCTTCGTGATCGCGCAGGACGGGCTGGTCGTCACCAATTTCCATGTCGTCGGCGATGCGCGCGCCGTGCGCGTGACCATGCCGGATGGCGCCTCGCGCGAGGGCCACGTGCTTGGCCGCGATCCCGACACCGACATCGCGCTGGTTCGCGCCGACGGCAGCTTCGCCGATGTCGCGCCGCTCGGCGATTCCAAACGCCTGCGCCGCGGCCAGATCGCGATCGCCATCGGCAATCCGCTCGGTTTCGAATGGACCGTCACTGCCGGCGTCGTCTCGGCGCTCGGTCGCTCGATGCGTGCCTCGACCGGCCGGCTGATCGACGACGTCATCCAGACGGACGCCGCGCTCAATCCCGGCAATTCCGGCGGCCCGCTGGTGTCGTCGGCGGGCGAAGTGATCGGCGTCAACACCGCCATGATCCATGGCGCTCAGGGCATCGCCTTCGCGGTCGCGTCCAACACCGCCAATTTCGTCATTTCGGAGATCATCCGCTTCGGCCGCGTGCGTCGCGCCTTCATTGGCGTTTCCGCCGACACCACCAACCTGCCGCGCCGAGCCGCGCTCTTGTCGCAGGTGACCACGAACACGGCGGTGCGCCTGCGCGGCGTCGAGAAGAACAGCCCCGCCGCCAAGGCCGGCCTGAAGGAAGGCGACATCATCGCGGCGATCGACGGCCGGCCGGTGACCGGCGTCGACGACCTCGTGCGCGTGCTCGATGCCGAGCGTATCGGCCGCGAGACGCTCTGCACGGTGGTGCGCCGCACTGGCGTCAGCCAGGTGACGGTGACGCCGGTGGCAAGGGGCTGAGCACACAAGGGCCGACGGACGGAATCCGGCGACGGCACGGATCATGTCATCGGCTTGCCATCTGGCGAGCTTATGGGAGAACTCTCAACAGAACTCCCAGAGGAAATCGACATGAACGCAAAAGTACTGGCGGTCGCGCTTGGCGTCTTGGCGGCGGCGAGCGGCAATGCACCGGCCGCCGACACGTCGCTAACGATGATGGCGTTCAACATCTGGGGCGGTGGCGGCAATGCCGGCAAGCCGGTCGATGAAACCGTGGCCGCAATCAGGGCGGCGGGCGCTGACATCGTCGCCATTTCGGAGACGCGGCTGGAGGGTGATCCCTGCACGGCGGATGTCTGTACGCCGCGCGGTGAATCCGTCGCACCGAAAATCGCCGCCGCCCTTGGCTTCCATTACTACGACCAGACCATGGCCAACCCGGCGATCTGGGCCAATGCCGTCATTTCGCGTTATCCGATCGTCAAGCCGACAGCGGACGATCTCGGCGTCGCCATCGATGTCAAGGGGCGAAGCGTCTATGTGTTTTGTGTCAACCTGGACGACGCGCCCTACCAGCCCTACCAGCTTCTTAACATCGAATATGGCGCTGCCCCTTTCCTCAAGACAGCGGACGAAGCCATCAAGTCGGCCGAGTCGACCCGCGGCAAGGCCTTCAATGCACTGATCGCCGATGCTGATGCCGCAACCAATGCCGACGCGGTCTTCATCGCCGGCGACTTCAACGAGCCTTCGCACCGCGACTGGACGCCGGGCACGGTCAAGGCCGGCTTCCAGCCACTGGCCGTCGCGTGGCCAGGCACCACCAAGCTGGAGAAAGCGGGCTTTGTCGACCTTTTCCGCGCTGCCTATCCCGATGAGGTTGCCAAGCCCGGCATCACCTGGACGCCGACCACCGAGGCCAGCAATCCGGAAGACCATCACGATCGCATCGACTTCATCTTCGCCCGTGCCAAGGCGCTGAAGGTTCACAGCGCCGGCGTCGTGGGCGAGAAGACCCCTGAAGCCGACATCGTCGTTTCACCATGGCCGTCGGACCACCGTGCGGTGGTAGCCAAAGTGTCATTTTGACGCGGGAAAAGTCAGCTGAAATAATGAGATAGAGCTGCGCGTTGATTCTGTTTGATCACGCGCCGTGCAAGAATTCATGAAGGCAGCGATCCCGGCAGCGCCGTCATGGAGCTGCGGGATGGGACGGCCAAGCGGCCGTCCAGGCCCCTCTCTACCGGCAGGATCTGTCGTTCAGACCCCCGCCGTGCCCTCCGCGTACTGCGCCAGGAATTCCTCGCTCGGCGGGATCGGCTTGATGACATCGATCAGCACGCCATTGGGATCCCTGGTGATGAAATGGCGCTGGCCGAACGGTTCGTCGCGCAAGCTGCGAAGGATCGGCAGGCCGGAGGCGACGACGCGATCATAAACGGCGTCGGGATCGCGGACCTCGAAATTGATCAAAAGGCCTGACGTGCGTCCCCGCCCCTCCTCCGGGATCGTCTCATGGTCGCCCTGGACGATGCCGAGATTGACGCGCCTGTCCTCGCTCGAGCGCAGGTGCACATACCAGTCGCTCGCAAACAGCGCCTCGAAGCGGAAATGCTCAACGTAAAAATCCGCCGTGCCCGCGATGTCCCCAGTCATCAGCACCGGATAATAGCTGGTCGTCTTCATCTTTCCTTCTCCTCTCATCCAACATACAGTCTGTATGTAAATGCGATAACATACAGGCTGCATGTATGCAACAAGAGTCCGGACGTCGCTCCAACCGCGACCGCACCGAGGCGACACGCGCCGATCTGGTCCGCGCGGCGCGGAAGCTGTTCACGGAAAAATCCTATGCCGAGACCGGCACGCCGGAGATCGTCGCCGAGGCCGGTGTCACGCGCGGCGCGCTCTACCACCACTTCGCCGACAAGCAGGCGCTGTTCGCGGCGGTCGTCGAGCAGGAGGCAGCGGCCGTGGCGGCCGAGATCGATCAGGCCTCGCCGCCCTCGCTGTCGGCGCGTGACGCGTTGATCGCCGGCTCGGACGCCTATCTCGAGGCAATGCGGGCGCCCGGCCGCACGCGGCTCCTGCTGCTCGACGGGCCGGCCGTGCTCGGCCGCGCCGCCATGGACGAGATCGACAACCGCCACGGCAACCGCTCGCTGCGCGAAGGCTTGGTCGCCGCGATGCGGGCGCAGGCGCTGACCAGATTGCCGGCCGAGGCGCTGACCGCCCTGCTGGCTGCCGCCTTCGACCGGGCGGCTCTGGCCATCGAGGCCGGCGCGCCCGCCGAGGACTATCGGGCGGTGCTGATCGCGCTCATGGGCGGTTTGTCTCCGGCCCCTCCTCGATCCACACGCCCGGCTCCATCTCGTTGAAGCAGCCAAGCTGGCGCTTGAATTCGTCGATCAGCCAGGTCGCCGCCGGCTTGGGACTGCGATCGTTGCGGTGCATGGCATAGAGCGGGGAGCGAACCTCGCGATAGGGCTCCAGATCGAGCTCGACCAGCCTGCCGTTGGCGAGGTCGTCGGCAATCAGCCAGCGCGGCAGGCCGCCCCAGCCGAGGCCTTCGCGCATCAAGGCATGCTTGGTGCGCACATCGGTCAGCCGACAGGTCCGATAGGCAAACACGCCATAGTCGCGCCCGCGCGTCCGCTCCGACTGGTCGGAGACGACGAGTTGGATATGCTCCCGCAGGTCCTCGACAGCCACCGGCTTCGGCAGTTTGGCCAATGGGTGGTCTGGCGCCGCCGCAGGCACCATCGAGGTGAAGCCGATGCGCAGCAGGTTGACGTCGGCATCGCCTTGCAGGCCGCCGAAGCCGAGATCCGCCTGGCCGTTGACGACCTGGTCGACGATCAGGCCGAGCGAGCCGATATAAAGTCGGAGCATGACCGCCGGGAATTGCGCCTCGAAAGCCCTGAGCACGCGCACCAGCGCCGGCGAAGGCAGCGCCACGTCGACCGATATCGCAACTTCCGCTTCCAGCCCTTGCCGGTAGCCGTCGGCGCGCGAGCGAATGCGCTGCAGCACGCCGATCATGCGCCGCGCATCCTCCAGCATCGCCTTGCCGACATCGGTCAGTTGCGGCTCGCGCACCCCTTCGCGCTCGAACAGCTTCAGGCCGAGCTGCGCTTCGAGATTGGCGATGCCGTAGCTCACGACCGACTGCGCCCGGTTGAGCTTGCGCCCCGCTGCCGAGAAGCTGCCGGTATCGGCCACAGCCACCAGGATTTGCAGTTGATCCAGGGTCGGGTTCGGCTGCATGGCTACGCCATCCATTTTGTTGATGGATTGTATATATATTATACCAGTTATCCTGATGGAGCAGCAATCCCCATATTGGCGTGGAAAGTTTCAATCCAACCCCAAGGGGAGACCGCCATGTCTATTCTTCTCGTTACCTCCAGCCCGCGCGGCGCCGCTTCGCACTCGACCCGCGTCGCCACCGACCTTGCCCAGAAGCTCGTTGCCGCCGACCCGTCGAACAGCCTCGTCGTGCGCGATCTCGTCGCCAAGCCGCTGCCGCATATCGACCCTGATTACGCCACCGGCATCTACACGCCGGCCGAAGCACGCACGCCGCGGCAGGCCGAGGTGGTCGGCGTTTCCGACGCTGTGCTCGACGAGCTTTTTGCCGCCGACACCGTGATCCTCGCCACCGGCTTCATCAACTTCAACATCTCCTCGACGTTGAAGTCCTGGGTCGACCACGTCGCCCGCTCCGGCAAGACCTTTGCTTACGGCGAAGGCGGTCCGAAGGGCCTCGTCAAGGGCAAGAAGGTTTATATCGTGCTCGCTTCCGGTGGCATCTATTCGCAAGGCGCCGCGGTGCAGATGGACCATGCGGTTCCTTATCTGCGCAGCGTGCTCGGCTTCCTCGGCATGACTGACATCGAAGTCATCCGCGTCGAAGGCGTCGGCATGGGCGCTGACGCCGTCACGGCCGCGCTTGCCAAGGCCACTGCCAAGGTCGACGCGATCGCCGCCGCCACGGCCGGCCAGATCGCCATCGCGGCCTGATTGCCGATGGTAGGAATGGAAGAGGCAGGCGCCCGTCAGCGCCTGCCTTTTTTCGCATCGCGCTCCCGGCCGGCGCTGGTGGTCGTGGCGATCAGAACGCGGTTCCCGATCTGGAACGACTTTTTCTTCCCGCTGGTGCTGATCATCTTCGATGATTTGAAGACACTGCCGCAAGGGCTGACCGTGTTCGTCGGCGAATTCACCACCGACTAGGGGGTGCTGTTCTCTGGGCTGACACTGGCGCAGCTGCCGATTACCTTGCTTTACATCGTGTTGTCGAAACAGTTCATCTCCGGCATCACGATAAGAGCGGTGAAATAGGCGCAGTCGAAATAACGAGAGATCGAGGATCATAAGTGGCGAACCTGAACAAGATCATCATCACCTGCGCCGTAACCGGCTCGATCCACACGCCATCGATGTCGCCGCATCTGCCGGTGACGGCGCAGGAGATCGCCACCGCCGCGATAGACGCCGCCGAGGCGGGCGCAGCGATCGTCCATCTCCATGCCCGCAATCCGGTCGATGGACGTCCCGACCAGTCGACCGAGGCCTTCGCCCCTTTCCTGCAGATCATCAAGCAGCGCTCCAACTGTGTCGTGAACATCACCACCGGGGGTGCGGCGACGATGAGCGTGGAGGAACGCGTCAGGCCGGCGAAGGTGTTCGCTCCGGAAGTCGCGTCGCTCAACATGGGCTCGATGAACTTCGCCCTGTTCCCGATGCTGGAGCGGTTCAAGACCTTTGAGCATGAGTGGGAGCGCCCCTATCTCGAATCCTCGCGCGACCGCATCTTCCGCAACACCTTTGGCGACATCGAGCACATATTGCGCACCTGCGCCGACAACGGCACGCGCTTCGAGATCGAGTGCTACGACATCGGCCATCTCTACACGCTGGCGCATTTCGTCGAGCGCGGCCTGGTCAAGGCGCCGTTCTTCGTCCAGAGCGTGTTCGGCATCCTGGGCGGCATCGGCACGCATCCGGAAGACGTCGCGCACATGAAGCGCACGGCCGACCGCCTGTTCGGCAACGACTATCACTGGTCGGTGCTGGGCGCTGGCCGGCATCAGCTGCCAATCGCCACGCAGGCGATCGCGCTGGGCGGCAACGTGCGGGTCGGCCTTGAGGATTCGCTGTGGATCGGCAAGGGCAAGCTCGCCCGCTCCAGCGCCGAACAGGTGACCAAGGTCCGCCAGATCATCGAAGGCCTCGGCGCCTCGATCGCTACACCCGACGAGGCGCGCCAGATCCTGCAACTCAAGGGCGGCGACAAGGTCGCTTTCTGATCGAGGAGAAGTTGGCCAGCGCTGCCTAGAGCAATTCCAGGACAAGTGTGAGCGGTTTTCCGCCCCGAATTGCGTAAAAACAAAGGGAAAGAGCGTTTCGCCGTGAAACGGTAAAACGCTCTAAGCTACGGCAGCTAGCCGAACATTCGCTCGCCCTGCTCGTCGACCAGCTGGATGCCCTTCTTGATCGAGATGTCGACGGCGTCGTCCAGCCCGGCGAAGCGATCGGCGCGGATGAAGCGGTGCTCTTTCATCACGCCGTCCACTTCCTTGGAGACGACCCCGCAGGTTTGGTATTGGCCTTCGGCCTTGTAGGGCGTCGCGCTGACTAGGAATCCCTTGTGCTCGACCTGCTTGGCGGGCTTGGCAGGGCCGGTCTCCGTTGCCTCACTGCTGCCGCCGCCGAAGAGCTTCTTCAGAAAAGACATTTTCAAAACTCCATTTTACGCGGGCGCCGAGGATCCACAGCGTCCTGTTTATTCAGGCTTTGTCTCAGCATGCGCGAATGCGCCGCCGTGTTCCAGTCCCTTGACGAAAACGCCGATCAGAAGCTCGATCTGATGCCAGATCTCATCGGCCTGCCGGCTGTTGGAATTCGCCACATAGCCGCTGGTCACGATGCCATGCACGCTTGACCACAAGGTCCGCGCCGCAAGCGCGCGGCGGTCGTCGTCGAGGCCGAAATCGCCTGCCTTGAGCACGCCGGCGACAATGTCGAACAGCGCGTCGAGCAGCGCGTCATAGGCATCGGGTCCCAGCCGCGTCGCACGGCGGCGGTTGAAGGCAAGCACCGCCGGCCAACTGCCGGGATGCGCCTCGACGAACCTCACATAGGCCGCGGCCATGGCCAGGATGCGGTGCTGGACATCCGTCACCCCTTGCCTTTCCAGATCGGCCATGGCCGCCAAGCCCGTCGCGCCGAGCCGGTCGAGCAGCCGAATGTTGACGGCGCGATGCACCTCGTCGAGATCGGCAAACAGGTTGTAGACCGATCCGACCGAAATGCCGGCCTGCTCGGCGATGGTGCGCGCTTTCAGGTTCTCGGCCCCGCCCTCGTTGAGCAGCGCCTCGGCGATGGCGAGCACCTTCTCGCTCATTTCTTCCTTGTCCAGCGCCATGCTCTGTCCTGTGCTTGTCTTCCGAATCCGGCCAGCCGGTCCCGATGCATTCCATTTGGCTGAATTTACCATTTCCGGCACTCTATGAACAGCGTTCAAAATTGATCTGAGCCATGTGTATTTGCGTCATACGAGGTCAGTGACCATCGTTCACACGCCCTAGAGCGCCCAGCGCTGGCCCAATCAAGACGCAGCTGGACGGCGTCCTTGTGCTCACCGGCTGCTCGGTGCACATGGTCAAGTACCGCGCCGAAGACAGGATCGCGGCCAAGCACCGCCATGATCGAGAAGGCGCGCAATGAAAGGCCAATGAGCGAGTATGTCGGCAAGGATGGGCCGATTCCGGCCGATCAGCGACAAGAAAAAAGCCCGGACCGCTCCGGGCTTTTCGTTGAATTGACGGGCTCAGGCCGCCTTAGCGCCGCGCCAGTGCCTCGATCGCCTCGGCGGCGTCTTCGAGGATGCTGATCGCCTCGGCCTGCTTGTCTTCCGGCGCCTCGGCGATGTCGCCGAGCGCGGCACGCAGACGATGTCGCAGCGCGCGGAACTGGTCGCGCTTTTCCGAACGGCCGCGGCGCCCCTCATCCTTGTCGTCGCCCCAGCCGAACCATTCGCGCGCCGCGGCCATCTTGCGGCCGAAGCGCTCGAGATGGTCGAGCACGCTGTCGATCATCTCGCGGTTCTCCTCGAGATGCGCCCTGCCGGCCTCGGTGATCGAAAACACCTTCTTGTTGCCCTCGCTCGAGGATACCGCGTAGCCCGCCTCCTCCAGGAAGGTCAGCGTCGGATACACTATGCCCGGGCTCGGGCTGTAGACGCCGCTGGTGCGCTCTTCCAGGGCCTTGATGATGTCGTAGCCATGGCGCGGCGCATCGGCCAGCAGCGACAGGGTGATCAGCTTGAGATCGCCGTCGGCGAGCATGCGCCCGGCGCGGAACATGTCGCCCGGGCCGCCGCGGCCGCCGCCCCTGCCGCCAAACGGACCGAAGCCGCCGCTCCCTCTGCCACCGAATTTGCTCCCAAACTTGCCGGCCATTTGCATGAACATGCGCTCGCCGAAATGGTGCTCGGAATGATCGTGTCTGTGCATGAATTGCTCCTTGAGTTATATCTTACGATACATCTTAAGTAAGACGCAGCTCTCATCGAGTCAAGATATATCTTACGATGTATCTCAAGATGCGCCAAGGCCTCAGGCATGCTGTCATTGGGAGCTGGAGATTCCTACCAGCGGCCCTTGCTTCGGTTCCAGGCGTAGAGAAGGTCCGCGAATCGGTCATAGGCGATGCGCGTCAAAGGCAGCGCGATCACGTTGCCGAACAAGCTCGCCAGCCACCCCTCGCCCGGCGTCAGCCGCCAGACCGCAATCGCCACGTCGGCGCCGACCAGCAACCGGCCTTCGCTGTCGGTCGCGTGCAAGCGCCGCCGGATATCCTCGAGCGAGGCGCCGAAGACCGAGAGCGCTTCAGGTTCGCAATTGATGTCGCGGAATGCAACGCGGCCGGCCTTGACCGCTTCGACCAGCCGCCGCTTCTGGCGGCGGATGCCCGCGTCGCACACCGGACAGCGCGTGTTGTACCAGACGGTCAGCAGCGGCTTGGGCATGGCGCGACTATCGGGAATGCGGCGCGGCTTCGCAACAGCCGTGCCGATCCCGGCTTGAGCCGCCTACCCGAGCGAACTGATGATCTCGCGATAGGCGAATTCCGGGAACGCCTTCATCGTCCGCGTCCTGACGCTCCCGCCAGACGACAGCATCAGCGCGAAGCGGGCGAGCACCGCATCGTCCGGCGCCTCGACGATGGCGACCATGTCGCATTCGCCCATGGTCAGATAGAATGCCTTGAAAGATCCGCCCATTTCCCCCAGCAGCTTCTTGGCGGCATCGAGCCGCTTCGGCGAGTCCCGCACATTCCTGGCGCCCAACTCGGTCCAGTTGATAAGCACGATATAGGTTGTCATGGCACACCTCACACCGGGAGCCACGGAGCGGGCGCCGGCTGTCACAGCCAGCGCCGGGGCGGGCATCCGGCTTGTCGCCCACAAATGCATCCGACACCCGAATTATCCTCCTGTCGGGCAAACCCGGCAAGGCGGCATCGCGGTGACCGGAAACGCAGCGTCAGCGAAGCCAACCCTCGCCAAGCATAACCGGCCCGTTAGGTGCGACGTCAATTCTCGCCGCAAAAAGCCCATTTACCGTGCCGCGTCCGGTCAACAAGACCTTCATGCCCGGATAAAGCGTCCTACGAACAGCTTCCGGGACGTCGCATAAAGTGCCAGTCATCATCGGCATGTCCGCGAGACTGACCATATGCGGGCAACGCATTGATGAACCAGTTATATCTCTGATGGAAAATTCGAGTTGCGTGTCTCCGCCCGCCACTGCCGCCAGCCACAGCGGGTATGCGGTGAGAACAATTGCTCGAGCAAAAACCCCGAAAATGAGAGGCACGACAAGAACACCGAAGCCGGAAACAAGGAAGGTCTTGGTGGATAAGCTCGGGCTCTGGAAGTCCTTCGCAAACTTCCGGCAGCAAAAAAACAACATCAGGCAGCCAACCGGTATAGCTACCGATTTCGCGATCAAATCGTGGCTGCTGACATAGGCTTGCGACGGCACAAAGGGGTGGCCGAAAATCAAGGCCCCAAGCAAAACCCACAGGTGGATTGCAAAGCCGAACAGACAGAAAAGAAAGACCCGTGGGAGAAGATGGCGAGGAGATTTGGCCACCGTCTCTCCCACGAGTGCTTAACTCAGCTGTCCAGGAAGCTTCTCAGCTTGCGCGACCGGCTCGGGTGCTTGAGCTTGCGCAGCGCCTTGGCTTCGATCTGGCGGATGCGCTCGCGCGTCACCGAGAACTGCTGGCCGACTTCCTCCAGCGTGTGGTCGGTGTTCATGCCGATGCCGAAACGCATGCGCAGGACGCGCTCCTCGCGCGGCGTCAGAGAGGCAAGCACCCGCGTCGTGGTCTCGCGCAGATTGGCCTGGATCGCCGCGTCGATCGGCAGGATCGCCATCTTGTCCTCGATGAAGTCGCCCAGATGCGAATCCTCCTCGTCGCCGACAGGCGTTTCGAGCGAGATCGGCTCCTTGGCGATCTTCAGAACCTTGCGCACCTTTTCCAGCGGCATGGCGAGTTTCTCCGCCAGTTCCTCCGGCGTCGGCTCGCGCCCGATCTCGTGCAGCATCTGGCGCGAGGTGCGCACGATCTTGTTGATCGTCTCGATCATATGCACCGGAATGCGGATGGTGCGCGCCTGGTCGGCGATCGAGCGGGTGATGGCCTGCCGTATCCACCAAGTGGCGTAGGTCGAGAACTTGTAGCCGCGGCGGTATTCGAATTTGTCGACCGCCTTCATCAGGCCGATATTGCCTTCCTGGATGAGATCCAGGAACTGCAGGCCGCGGTTGGTGTATTTCTTGGCAATGGAGATGACGAGACGCAGGTTCGCCTCGACCATTTCCTTCTTGGCGATTGCGGCCTCGCGCTCGCCCTTCTGCACCTGGTTAACGATCTTGCGGAATTCCAGGATCGAGATCGCGGTTTCGGTGGCGAGGTTCTGGATCTCGGCGCGCAGCTCCTTGATCGTGTCCTTCTCGTTCTTGGTGAATTCCTTCCAGCCGCGCGAGGTCAAATTGGCGATCGAGCGGGTCCAGTTCGGATCGAGCTCTGAGCCCTGATACTCCCTGAGGAATTCCTCGCGGCGCACGCCATAGCTCTCGGCGAGGCGCAGAAGCTTGCCCTCGTTCTGCACCAGGCGCTTGTTGATATCGTAGAGCTGCTCGACCAGCGCCTCGATGCGCGCGGCGTTGAGCGACAGCGACTTCACCGCCTTGATCAGCTGGTCCTTGAGCTCCTTGAGCCTCCGGTCCTGGCTGGGCGAGAGCGTGCCGGCGGCGGCGAGACGATTCTCGACCTGCTGGTCCTGCAGCTTGCGCAGCTTCTTGTAGGTGTCGGCGATTACGTCGAGCGTCTCCATCACCTGCGGGCGCAGTTCCGCTTCCATCGCGGCCAGCGACAGGCTCGCCTCGTCCTCGTCGTCTTCCTCTTCCTCCAGCCCGCGCGTGTCGCCGCCGACATTGGTGATGTCGTCTTCTTCTTCGCGCGCCGCCGCGCGGCCGCGCGGCTTCTCATCGGGCTTGGGCGCTTCCTCGATGCGTTCCACCACCGGCGCCTGCTTGGCCTCGGGGCCGGCATAGGTCGCCTCCAGATCGATGATCTCGCGCAGCAGGATCTTCGATTCGTTGAGCTCGTCGCGCCAGATGATGATGGCCTGGAAGGTCAGCGGGCTTTCGCACAGGCCCGCTATCATGGTCTCGCGGCCGGCCTCGATACGTTTGGCAATGGCGATTTCGCCCTCGCGCGATAGAAGCTCGACCGAGCCCATCTCGCGCAGGTACATACGCACCGGATCGTCGGTGCGATCGGTCGGCTCTTTCTTGGTGGTCGTGGCCGCAACGGCGGTGCCGGTCTGCTCGGCCAGCTCGTTGGCGTCTTCCTCGCTGTCGCCGGCGGGCTCGGCCTCGGCCTCTTCGCCCTGCTCGTCATCCTCGACGACATTGATGCCCATGTCACTGAGCATCGCATTGATGTCTTCGATGCGGTCTGGATCCGTCTCTTCCGAGGGCAGCACCGCGTTCAGTTCGTCGAGCGTGACATAGCCGCGTTTCTTCGCGGCCTTGATCATCTTCTTGACAGCATCGTCGGAAAGGTCGAGCAGAGGGCCATCGGTGGCGCCTTCGCGTTCGGTCTCGACCTCTTCCTTTTCCTTTGTCGCCATTCTTTGTCGTCTCCAAGCGGCCCAATATCGAGGCCGCGTAAACTGTCGGACCGGTTACGCCGGATGTTGTGCTCGTACCGGAATGCTTTTTACCGGCCCGGCAACCGCGTCATCTCTTTTGTTTTGCGCATCTCGTTTGCCCCAAATCGGTTTCCACTTTTGGGCGACATGCATTAAGTCCAGATTAACCCTGATATCTGGAGCAGGCATTTTGCCTGTCCAGCCGTCACCGGCACCTCACATCGCTCAAATTTCCCGCCGACGCCGGGGCACGGTTAACGTTTCGAATCGTCCTGATTCCGCCAATCTGCCAGAAGGTCAAGCGCCTCTGGCATGATTCGCATGAAAAAAGCGAATCAATTACCCGACTTAGAGGCGTCGATTCGACGCGTTGCGCATTTCCGTTTCACTTCCAATGGGTGGTGTCGGCCCTAAACGCGGCCAACCCTGCCCGACGAAACGCCGAACCCTTCGATCAGCGCTTCCGTTGCCTGCACATCGTTGAATTGCGCTTGAATCTCGACGAGATGCCGGAAATTTTCGTCCGAAGGGTCTGCATCGAGCGCCGCCTGCGCCTGTTTCAGTTCTCTATGTAAGGTGCGGGCGCTGCGCTGCAAGTGCATCGCCTGGTTGAAGGCGTCGCGGGCGTCGTCGAGCGCGGCAGTCTCGAGCGCCGGCCATTGCCGCGCCCGCTTGATCAGTTCCACCGCCCGCTCCCAGATGCCGCCGCAGCCGGCGCGCTCGATGGTAGCGATGACCGCGCCGCGCTCGTCGGCCGCGTCATGCGCCATCGAGTCGAGAATGGCAGCGTGGAGCTTGCGCAAATCGGAATTGGCAAGATCGAGGAATTCGACATGCTCGAAATTCTCGTCGATCAGCGCCGGATGGTTGACGAGCGCCACGATGATCGTCGCCTCGCGAACCGACATACCGTCGCCGCCGCGCTTGACCAGCGCCGACTGGCCAAGGCTTTCGGTGATGGCGATGCGGCCGCTTCCACCCTTGGCGAACTGTCCGCCGGGCGCCGCTGCCTTGCCATGGCCGCGCTCTCCTGGCCGGCCGCCATCCTGCCGGTTCTGCCTGGTGTCGCGTTGGGCGCCGAAGAAGCTCCGCACCCGTTCGCGCAACACCTGTTGATATTCGTAGCGCACGCTCTCGTCGCGGATACGGCTGGCGAGTTCATTCAGCCTCTTCCCCAGCTCGGCCCGCCGCTCCGGCGTTTCGAAGACGCCGCCTGCGGTCTCCCGCATCCACAGAAGGTCTACAAGCGGTCGCGCCTCCGTCAGCACCGCCCGGAACGCATCCGGCCCATCGGCCTTGACGAGGTCGTCCGGGTCCTTGCCTTCAGGGAGCAGCGCAAACCGTGCCGAGCGTCCTGCCTGCACCGAAGGCAGGGCCAGATCCGCGGCACGCCAAGCCGCTTTCAATCCGGCCTTATCGCCGTCGAAGCAAAGCACCGGCTCGGGCGCCATGCGCCACAACAGTTCAAGCTGGTTCTCGGTGAGCGCGGTGCCGAGCGGCGCCACGGCATTCTCGAAGCCGGCCTGCGCCAGCGCGATCACGTCCATATAGCCTTCGACCGCTATAACCGTGCCGCCTTTGGCCAGCGCCTTGCGGGCGCGAGCGAAATTGTAGAGCACATTGCCCTTATGGAAGAGTTCCGTCTCCGGCGAATTCATGTATTTGGCCAAGGCATCTGGGGCCAGTGCCCGACCGCCGAAGGCGATGATCTTGCCGCGCGAATCCGGGATCGGAAACATGATGCGATCGCGAAACCAGTCATAGGAGACCGGAATGTCGTCGCCGTGCCGCACCAGGCCGCAAGCCTCGATATCGGCCTTCGGCACGCCCTTGGCGGCGAGATGCTCTTTCAAGGCATTGCGGCTGTCGGGCGCGTAGCCCAGCCGGAATGATTGCTGCGTTGCCGACGTCAATCCGCGCTCCCTGAGATACGCACGGGCTTTGGCACCGTCGGCGCTCTGCAGCCGCTCCTGGAAGAAGGCGGTTGCCATTTCCATGACGTCGGTCAGGCTGGCGCGCTCCTTCTCGCGCCGTTCCTCCCGTTCATCGCGCACCGGCATCGGCACGCCGGCCATTTCGGCGATTTTCTCGACCGCCTCGGGGAAACTCATGCCGTCGAGCTCGGTGAGGAACTTGAAATGGTCGCCCGACACCGAGCAGCCGAAGCAGTGATAGCGGCCCTTCTTGTCCTCGCAATGGAAGGACGGGCTTTTCTCGCCGTGGAACGGGCAGCAGGCCCAATAGTCGCCGCGCGACGCGTTGGTCTTCTTCCTGTCCCACGCGACACGCGTGCCGATCACCGATGAAATCGGCACGCGGTCGCGTATCTCGTCGAGGAAGGCGGGCGGAAAGCGCATCTAAGAAAGCTCGTTTGCCCTCCATATAATCAAGCCGCCCGGGCACGGCGACTCTGTCCGGCGCATCGTACCCGCTTTTCACAGACGAAAAGAAGGCGGCCGGGGCGGCCGCCTCCTTTCCCCATTACCGATTGTCGCGGATCACTGTGCGGCGATCGCGCCGAAGACGATGCCGGACAGGATGCTGACCAGCACATAATCGTTGCCGACGCGGATCCACTCCTGGCCCGGGCCGGGGCGGCGCAGGCCGTAGCGGTTCCAGTCGCGGACCGGCCGATGGCGCTTCCAGTTCGAATATTTCTGGCCGGTGCGCCAATGGCTGCGCTTCACGACCTTCCTCTTGACGATGACGCGCTTGTCGACATGCCGGTCGGGCTTTTGCCAGTCGACCTGCGTGTAGTTCGAGTGCGGCGCGCTCGGCTGGGCGAGCGGCGCGGCCTGGCCGGAGAAGGCCGAGGCGGTCAGCATCGAGGCCGTGACGGCGCAAAGTATGAGACGCTTCATGGTCGGTACTCCTGGTTGTCGATAGACGCAGGGGTAGCCGCCACCGGATGAACCGAACCTGAACGCTATAATTAAAATTCCGTAATGATTTCCGAGGCTTGCGTAGACGACTTCAACGTCGGCTCGGATTGCCCTGGCCGCGCGATCGGGCGTCGAGCAGTATGGAGCGAAGCGCCCCCGCCAGGCGGTGCAACCAATGTCTTCTCCATTCATTTCCGACATGCGCCGTCGAGTCGAGACGATCATCGCATCAGAAAAATCTATTACTCGGCTAATCTTAATTGGTGTATTTCGACGCGTTGAATGGCTAAGAATCGTAACCCTCTCCGCATCGCCGGAGCCACCCCGCGAGGTTGGCTGTGAGCGGCTCCGTCGTTCTCCTGCACCTTGCCGGCGCGGTGGCGCTGATGCTGTTCGCCACCCGCATGGTGAAGACAGGCGTCGAGCGCGCCTATGGTGACGTGCTGCGCCACCGGCTGCGCGCCACCATGCGCAATCCGGTCATGGCGGTGCTCACAGGCTGTGGCCTGGCAGTCGCGCTGCAGAGCTCGACAGCGGTGACGCTGCTGGTAGGCTCCTTCGCCGGCGCCGGCATCGTTTCGGGTGCCGCCGGCCAATTGGCTGTGCGCGGCGCCGAGATCGGCTCGGCGCTGGTGGCCAAGCTGCTTACGTTCGACCTCACGCTTCTGGTGCCGCTCTGCCTGATCGCGGGCACGGTCATGTTCATGGCCACCGAGCGGCGGGATTGGAGGCAGACGGGCCGCATCCTGATCGGCGTCGGCCTGCTGATCCTGTCGTTGGAGATGATCGGCCAGGCGTCGGAGCCGCTGCGCAACAGCCAGCTGATGCCGCTGATCATCAACTATTTCTCGAGCGATTCCATCACCACCTATCTGCTGGCCGCGCTGATCACCTGGCTGTTCCAGTCGAGCATCGCCGCGGTGCTTTTGATGGCGACGCTGGCGGGCCGAGGGCTGATCACGCCGGAGCTGGGCGTCGTGCTGGTGCTCGGCGTCAACCTTGGCTCGTCGCTGATTGCGCCGATGCTGACGAGGTCGGCGCCGCCCGAGGTGCGCATCGTTCCGGTCGGCAACCTTTTGATGCGTGGACTCGGCTCGCTGATCATGCTGGTCCTGATCATGACCTTCAAGCCGGATGTCTCCTTCCTCGGCAGAAGCGCGCCCGATCAGATCGTCAACGCCCACATCCTGTTCAACGTGCTTATCCTGCTGGCCGGACTGCCGCTGGCCGGCCTCGTCTACCGCGCTTCCGAAAAGATCGTGGCGCTGGGCACCACGCCGCAGCCGGCCGTCGCGCTCGAGGTCGTGGAGCTGTCTGCGCTGAACGAGAGCGCCCTCGACACGCCGAGCCAGGCTTTAGCCAACGCGACGCGCGAGGTGGTGAGGGTATGCGAGATCGTCGAGATCATGCTGAAGCGCATCATCGAGCTTTACGAGGATGCCGATCCCGCCAAGATCAAGGCGCTTGCGGCGCTCGACGATCGCGTCGACAGGAAGCATGCCGCGATCAAGCTCTACCTCGCCAAGATCACCAGGAATCCACTCACCGAGGACGAGGCGTTGCGGTGCCAGGAGCTGATCGGCGCCTGCGTCAAGCTGGAGCAGGTCGGCGACATCATCGTGCGCAACATGCTGGTGCATGTCAGGAAGAAGCTGGAACGCGGCCTGGAGTTCACGCCGGAAGGCTGGCAGGAGCTTTGCGCCTTCCACTCCTCCGTGCTTGCCAATGCGCGCCTTGCCTTCAACGTTCTGGTCTCCCGCGACCCGGAAACCGCCAGGCAATTGGTTCTGGAAAAGGACCTTCTGCGCGAGCGCGAGAAGGAAACCAGCGCCAGCCATTTCCTTCGCCTGCGCGAAGGCACCGCCAAGAGCGTCGAGACGAGCTCGATCCACCTCGACACCATCCGCGACCTGAAGCAGATCAACTCGCTGCTTGCTTCCATTGCCTATCCGGTGCTCGAGGAGCGCGGCCTGCTTGGCGGCTCGCGGTTGAAGGCCGGTTGAGGCTATCCAAGTCAGCCGAAAAATTTGTCTTTGCTCATCCTCGCCCCTGTCGGCTAAGGATCGCCAGAGGACCTGTTGGGAGGACGATCGGCCGATGGACACGCATTCGCGCAGCTTCGCCAAGGCGCTTTCATGGCGCGCCACCGGCACGATCGACACCATGATCATATCGCTGGTGGTCACGGGAAGCATCAAGCTCGCGGCCACCATCGGGCTCACCGAAGTCGTTACCAAGTCGGTGCTTTACTATCTGCATGAACGGGCCTGGCTGAGGATCCCCTACGGGCGCAAAAAGCCTGCATATTCGGAGTGACAGGCCGGTTCTGATCGGTCCGGTCAAGAAAAGCTAAAGCGCCATCGTCAATTTCTGCATTGCCCCGTCCGCCCGGGCGTGGTTTGAGGCCATGCATTCCTCGCCTATGTTTTGATCCATGCTGCCGCTGATTGCCCTTTTCCTTGCCGCCTTCGCCTTCGGCACCACGGAATTCGTCATCGCCGGCGTGCTGCCGGAGGTGGCGCAGGGTCTCGGCGTTTCGGTGCCGACCGCAGGCTATCTCGTTTCCGGCTATGCCTGCGGCATTGCCATCGGCGGCCCGCTGCTGGCGCTCATGACCAGCAAAGTCTCGCGCAAGACGCTGCTGATCGGACTGACGATCGCCTTCACACTCGGCCAGGTGGCCTGCGCGCTGGCGCCCGATTTCACCGCGATGCTCCTGCTGCGTATCGCGACCGCCGTGGCGCATGGTTGCTATTTCGGCGTCGCCATGGTGGTTGCGGTCAGCCTGGTTCGCGAGGACCAGCGCGGCCGGGCGGTCGCGATCATTCTCTCGGGATTGACGGTTTCCAACGTCATCGGCGTGCCCGCGGGCACCGCGATCGGCAGCCTGTGGGGCTGGCGCGCGACCTTCTGGGTAATGGGCGCGCTGGGCATCATCGCGATACTCGCCATGCTGGCGCTGTTGCCGCCGACGGCGGGCGCCGCCAACCGCCCAGCCGGCCTGGCGCGCGAGGTTCGCGTGCTCGGCCGTCAGCAGGTCTGGACCTCGCTGATCCTGATGCTGATGCTGATGATCGGCCAGTTTGCGCTGTTCACCTACATCACGCCGATGCTGCTCGAGGTGACCGGCCTCGACGAAAGCCTGATCCCCTGGGTGCTCTTGCTCAACGGCGTCGGTGCCACGATCGGCGTCCTGGTCGGCGGCAAGCTCGCCGACTGGAAGCTGATGCCCTCGCTCATCGTCATGCTCGCCCTGCAGGCGGTGGCGCTCGGCGTCATCCATCTTGTCAGCCCCTACCCGGTACCGATGATCGCGGCCATCGTCATCTGGGGCGGTCTCAATTTCGCCATCGGCGCGCCGATCCAGACGCGCATCCTGGCCTGGACGGCCGATGCCTCCAACCTCGCCTCCTCGCTGATCCCATCGGGCTTCAATGTCGGCATCGCGCTCGCCGCGTCGCTCGGCGCGGCGCTGCTCAACGCCGGCTACGGCTATCGCAGCCTGCCGCTCGCCGGCGCCCTGGCCATGCTGGTGGCGGTGGTGGTGGCTGTCGGGTCACAAGCCTGGGAATGGCGCAGCCGCGCGACGCCGCCGCTGCCGGCGGCGGCCGAGTAACGTGCCGCGCCAAGCTTCGGTTTGCCGCCTCAGACCTTTGGTCGCGAGGAGCCCGGCACTCCCGAAAGGATGGAAGCGAGGCTTTCAAGACCCTCCTTCAACCGTTCGCGGTTGGGGGTAGCGCCCAGCGCCAAGCGGAAGCCGTTGGCGAAGTCCGTCCCTATTGCGAACTCTTCCGCGGGGCTGATGGCCAACCCTCGACGGCGGGCAATGTCGGCAAGTTCGGCCGAGCGCAACCGGCTCTCCAGCGGATACCAGAGGTGCAGACTGGCCTCCGATGCCGGAAAGCCCTTGGGCAGGATGTTGCGCGCGATCTTCTGCCTGGCCTGTGCTTCGGCGCGCACGGCAGTGGTGATCTCATCGGCTAGGCCGCTTCGCAGCCACTCGCAGGCAAGGCCCGTCATCAGCGGCGGCGCCATCATGGTGGTGCCGCGTATCGCTGCCGCGATGCGATCGGCCGCCTGCGGGTCGGGCGCTGTCAGGAAAGCCGTACGCAGGAAAGGCGAGATACATTTCGCCAACGTCGCGACGTGAAAAGTCCGCTCCGGCGCCAGCGTCAGAAAAGCCGGGGGCGGTGCCGCCAGCAACCGGCTGTAGGGATCGTCTTCGACGATGGTCAGCTTGAGCCTGTCGGCCATGCGGGCAAGCTCGCGCCGCCTGCCTTCCAACATGACAGATGCGGTCGGATTTTGCAGCGTCGGGTTGAGGTAGAGAACCCGGGCGCCATACCGTCGCGCCGTCTCTTCGAGACGGTCTGGCAGCATGCCGTCACCGTCGTTCGCGACAGCGGCGAGCTTGCGCCGCGTGGTCCCGGCCAGGGCGATCAGCCCGGGATAGGTCAGCGGATCGGCAAGGATCGTGTCGCCCTCGTGGGTCTCTGACAGGACGACGGCCGCAAGCAACGCCTGCGCGCCCGAGCCGACAACAACCCTGTCGACCGGCAGCCTGTCTCCCGCCATGGTAAGCCATGACGAGCCGGCGGCGCGCTCCGCGGGCGAGCCGGGGCCGGGATGATAGGATAGCAGCGCTTCCGCGCTGGATCGTTTGAGCAACCCCTCAATGCCCGTCCTGATCAAAGCCGGCAGGTTGAGGCCGGAGGGCGCCGGCGGAATGTTCATGCTGAGATCGAGGACAGGCTCTTCTGGTTCGCCCGGCGTGACGAAGGTCCCCCGGCCCGCCGTCGCATCGATAAGGTTCCTGCGTCGGGCTTCGGAAAACGCCCGCGTCACAGTCGTAAGATCGACCCCCAGCAGCCGCGCGAGTTCCCGCTGCGGCGGCAGCCTGTCACCCGGCTGCAATCGGCCGTTAGAGCGGGCATCCGCCAGGGCATCGACGATCTTCAAATAGACCGGTCGCGGCCCTGTCTCGATAACCGGAAGCCAGCTGACACCAATTTCACCGGTCACTTGTCGTCCACCCATACAATTTGTCGCATTGTCTGCATACAATCATTGTATATGTATGTATCCGAGATCTCAAGAAACCGGCTTGGCCTTACGCGAGTTCCACTGGAGCGACGATCATGGAAGACCTTGCGCATTATCCACCACTGGTGCCCTGGCAAGTGGGAATCCGCGGGCGCTGTCCGCGCTGCGGAGAGGGCCACCTGTTCGACGGATTCCTGAAGCTGGCACCGAAATGCGATGTCTGCGGGCTCGACTATTCCTTTGCCGACCCCGCCGACGGCCCGGCCTTCTTCGTGATCTGCTTTGCCTGTGTGCCTTCGGTGCTGTTCGCCGTCTGGGCGCAGGTGACCTTCGAACCCTCCATGTGGTTCCACACCTTCGTTTCGATCCCGATCGTTCTCGCGACCTGCATTCCGCCGCTCAGGCCGCTCAAAGGCTGGCTCGTGGCAAGCCAATTCTACCACAAGGCGGAAGAAGGCAGGCTGGCAAGGCCCGGCGAGTGACCGCGCAACCGCTTCGATCTAAAGATCGATCCGATATTTGAGGCTTTCCGCGCCACCATAGGCGGCGACCTTGGCGAAGCGCCCGATAAGGATGCCGCCATTGGCGAGGATCACCTTCTGGGATGCAAGATTATCAAGGTCCGTGGTGATCTCGACATGATCCAGGCCCACTGCCCTCGCCTCGCCGAGCATCAGCCGCAACGCTTCGGTGGCGTAGCCGCGTCCCTCTTTCCATGGCACCACCGCATAACCTATATGGCCAAGCACGTGCGGCGGCAGCGCCGATGTGCCTCTTTGCCAGCGCAGCCCTATCGAGCCGACTGCCTCGCCGTCCCAGATCCAGCGCCGGAAGCCGGGCAGCCGCGGCACGGTCGTGCCGTCGGGCAAGGTGATGGGCGACCCCTTGGCCTCAAGGTCGTCCAGGCTGGCGAGAAATTCGACAGGATCTTTCTCGATCGCAGCGAGCTGTTCGCTCGTCGCTTCCAGCAGCCGCACATTGTCGGGCGACCATCCGCGCTCCAGCGCCGCCTTGTAGGACGGCAAATGTTCGAGCGCTGGTTTGACGATCTCGACCATGGTTCGTTTCCCTGTCGAGACCCAGATAGCCGCCACCCGGATGGCTCTCAAGTCGCCTGGAACTGGATTTCGCCCTTGTTCAGGAAACAGGCTTTGTCGAACAGCGACAGGTCGAGTGGGTTCGGCAACCGGATATCGCCGATATCTGGCAAATCCCTCCTTATGCGTAGCGCTCGAACAGGTGGTTGGTGATGGACTGCCCTGCATGAACAATGCTTCCCGATGGAGGGAGGAGGCGTGGGCGCGCCTGAATCAAATCGTAGCGCAATCGAAGCAGGTCGAAAATCCGACCTCCAAAAGTCGTCGCTAAACTAGAAGTGTTTCGCCGATGCGCGCGAGACCTTCTATGATCGGCCCGAGTGATTCACGGGTATGAGACATGCCGACAGGAGGGCAAAACGGTGCGGTTGACATCTGTTCCGCTGGGCGCGGCCATCTTCTGTCTTGTCGCGATCCTGGCCGCGCTGACGGCATCGGCCAGCTCATTTGCCGCCTTGCGGCCATCGACCATTCCCGACTGGTTGCAGCGCCATGTCGGCGATGGCGAAGGACAGATCTCTGAGGTCGTGCTGGAGCGGGCACGCGCGCTCTACCAGAAGAAGGTCAGAGACGGTTCGGTCAGCAACCCCTGCTATTTCGCCATGGATGCCACGCGCCCCGGTGACTTGGGCAACAGCGCGCTTGGCCAGCGCTATTACATCATCTGCGAAGCGAAGCAGATCTTCCGCGCGGTTTCCTCCGGCCATGGCGGCGGCCGCAACCTGAAAGGCGTCGCCGATTTCTCCAACGGCAGGCGTTGCGCGAAGAATTTCGGCAACGCGATGGATTCCGAGCTGACGGCCGGCGGCGCCTATATGACGGCGGAAACCAAGACGTCCTTCAAAGGCTACTATCGGATCGGCGCGCAGAACGCGGTGTTCATGCGCAGCTTCATCCAGTTCGACGGCGAAGGGGAAGCGGCGAACGCCAGGCAGCGCGTCATCGGCGGGCATCCGGCGGCCATCCTGAAGGGCTTGTGCATGCGCAAGAACCCGCAAAGCTCTTACGCCGACCATGACGGCTTTGTGCCCTACGGCAAGCTGGTGAATTACGCGGGCGGCCGCAGCAATGGCTGCACCAGCTGGTCGCCGGCCGATGCCGAGCAGATCATCCCCCTCGTGAAGAACAGCCCGACGACGCTCTACATCTATCCGGAATCGCGCGACATCGCCGCCGTTGCGCGCGCCAAGGCCGCAGGCCAGGCGCTCTCAAGTGCGGGCACCTATTGGAACGCCTCCTGCTTGAAGGAGATCGGCACGCCCAAATTCTGGCCCAAGCAGACGCTTGAGCCGATCATCGCGCAATACAAGAAGGACCATCCGGCGTCACCCCCGCAGCCGGTGCCGATCTGCCAGGACTAGCGAGGCCGGGCCCTACTGCAGCAGCCCCTTGATGATGGCGCTCGCCTTGGCGAAATCCATCTGGCCGGCATATTTCTGCTTCAGCGCGCCGATCACCTTACCCATGTCCTTCTGGCTGGTGGCGCCGGTCGCCGCGATCGCCTCGCGCGCCGCGGCCGTGATCGCCGCGTCGTCGAGCTGCGTCGGCAGGAACTCGCGAATGATCTCCATCTCGCCACGCTCCTGCGCCGCCAGCTCCGGCCGCTTGCCGTCCTCGAAGGCCTTGGCCGATTCCTCGCGCTGCTTCACCATCTTGGCAAGGATCTGCAGGATCTCCTCCTCGCTCGCCGGCGGCTTGCCGGCGCCGCGATTGGCGATGTCGCGGTCGTGGATGGCGGCCTGGATCAGCCGCAGCGTCGGCAGGCGGTGCTTGTCCTGCGCCTTCATCGCGCTCTTCATGGATTCGGCGATTTTCTCGCGCATTGTGCTTCTCCTTCGAATGCGGCGGACAATAGCTTCGTCGAACGGGTAACGCAAATTCCCACAAGCCACTGATATTGCTGGACGAATGGAAAACGGAGCTGGCTGACGGGTGTCCGCATTGACCGCTCCCGCGCCTTCCCCTATGTACTCAGTCCTGCATGAGACAATGAGTTGACGCGCGAGGGCTGGGACATCCTGCTTCGCGCGCTTTGCCGCGCGGGTGGTCCCGTTGACCAGTCGCAGCGCCTGACAGGAGCGCCGCCATGGCCACGACCACCGCCCCCTGGGCCACCGAAAAGCCGACCGCCCTTCTGGTGCTCGCCGACGGCACGGTGATCGAGGGCCGCGGTCTCGGCGCCACCGGATCGGCCGTTGCGGAAGTGTGCTTCAACACGGCGCTGACCGGCTACGAGGAGATCCTCACCGATCCATCCTACGCCGGCCAGATCGTCACCTTCACCTTCCCGCATATCGGCAATGTCGGCACCAATGACGAGGACATCGAGGATTTGCATCCGGCGGCCCGCGCCGGCGCGGTCGGCGCGATCTTCAAGGCCAATGTCACCGACCCGTCCAACTATCGCGCCGCCGGCCATCTCGACCAATGGCTGAAGCGGCGCGGCATTGTCTCGCTGTCCGGCATCGACACCCGCGCGCTGACCGTGCTGATCCGCGAGAAGGGCATGCCCAATGCCGTCATCGCGCATGCGCCCGACGGCGTCTTTGACATCGAGGACCTGAAGCGCCAGGCCGCGGCCTGGTCAGGCCTTATCGGCCTCGATCTCGCCAAGGAAGTCACGTCGGGCCAGTCCTCGGTCTGGCGCGAGACGCCCTGGATCTGGAACGAGGGCTATGGCGAGCAGGACGCGCCGTCGATGCATGTGGTGGCCATCGACTATGGCGTCAAGCGCAACATCCTGCGCCTGCTGGCGGGCCTGGGCGCCAAGGTCACCGTCGTCCCGGCCAAGACCGGTGCGGAGGAAATCCTCGCCATGCAGCCGGACGGCATCTTCCTGTCCAACGGCCCGGGCGACCCGGAAGCGACCGGCGAGTATGCCGTGCCGGTGATCCAGAACCTCTTGAAGACCGACATTCCGGTGTTCGGCATCTGCCTCGGCCATCAGATGCTGGCGCTGGCGCTCGGCGGCAAGACCGAGAAGATGCATCAGGGCCACCACGGCGCCAACCATCCGGTCAAGGACCACACCACCGGAAAGGTCGAGATCGTCTCGATGAACCATGGTTTCGCCGTCGACGCCGACTCGCTTCCGGAAGGCGTCGAGGAAACCCATGTCTCGCTTTTCGACGGCTCAAATTGCGGCATCGCGCTCACCGGCCGGCCAGTGTTCTCGGTCCAGCATCATCCCGAAGCCTCGCCCGGCCCGCAGGATTCGCATTACCTCTTCCGTCGCTTCGTCAACCTGATCCGCGAGCGGCGCGGCGAGGCAGCGATGGCAGAGCGCGCCTAACTCAACCACAAGCCTAAGCCGCTTCCGTCACCGCTGCTTCCTGCGTGTGCATGCGCTCGATTTCCTTCGGCGCCGGCCTGGCCACTTTCGTGACGAAGACGATGACCGCCAGCGTCAGGAAGATCGCGCCGAGAACATAGGGCGCGCCGCCGAACACGACCGGCGCGGTCGGGCTCGTGAACCATGAGAAGATCGCCGTATAGAGCAGCGGCGTGATGATCGAAGTGATCGAGAAGATGGAGGTCATCGCACCCTGCAATTCGCCCTGCGCCGAGGGCGGCACCTTGGCGGCGGCGAGGCTCCTGAGCGGCGGGTCGGCCAGCGCCTCCAGACAGCCGGCCACGATTACCGCATAGATCATCCAGCCCTGCGTCGAAAACGCATAGCCGAAAGCGCTGAGCGCGGTGAAAGTCAGCCCGATCGCCGCTGTCCTCCACTCGCCGAGCTTCGGAATGATGCGCGGCAGCACCGTCGCCATGATGATCGCGCCGCACAGGCCGAAGGCACCGAGCGAGAAGCCGATCTGCTGCTGGTTCCACCCATAGCGATAGTTGGAGACGAACGCCCAGACCGCCGGATACATCATATGGCCGAGCGTCATCAGGAAGAACACCAGCCCGATCCAGCCGATACCCGGATAATTGCGCATCTGCATCAGCGTGCCGACCGGATTGGCGCGCTTCCACTCGAAGTGCCGGCGGTGTTTTTCGTCCAGCGTTTCGGGCAGGAACACCATCGCGATCAGGAAATTCACGAAGGCAAGCGCTGCGGCGAAATAGAACGGCACACGCGGCCCGAACGTGCCGAGCAGTCCGCCCAGCACCGGGCCGATGACGAAGCCGACGCCGAAGGCGATGCCGAGCAGGCCGAAATTCTTCGCCCGGTTCTCGTCGTTCGAGATATCGGCGATGAAGGCCGATGTCGTCGAATAGCTGGCGCCGGAAACGCCGGCGAGCACGCGGCCGATGAACAGCATCGGATAGGACCAAGCAATGGCGCAGATCAAATTGTCGATCGAGAAGGTCAGCACCGAGGCAAGCAGGACCGGCCTGCGCCCGAAACGGTCGCTCAGGCCGCCGATGATCGGCGCGAAGAAGAACTGCATCGCAGCATAGACGAAGAACAGCCATCCGCCCTCGATCGCGGCCTCGCTGACGCTGACGCCGCTCAGTTCCTCCAGATAGGCGGGCAGCACCGGCATGATGATGCCGAAGCCGATGATGTCGAGCAAAAGCGTCGTGAAAACGAGCGCAAGGCCCCGCTTGGCGGTTCTCGAGTCGATCATGGTGACAAGCTCCTCATCCGCCCTGGGGGCACAGGCGGGATGGACCTTATAGGCGACGTCAGCGGCGGGAACAATCCGCGAACGAACGCAAATGTCTTATGCTGACATCACTTGCCAGCCTGCCGCCGATCGCGGACTGTCACGGAAAATGAAGCGGCAGCGCCTCTCAAATCGGACCGCTCATCGTGTTGCAGTCGGACAGCTTGCCGCTCTTGAAGCCCCGCGCCAGCCAGGTCTGCCGCTGCTGCGAGGTGCCATGGTTAAAGCTTTCCGGCACGACATAGCCCTGCATCTTCTTCTGCAGCGTGTCGTCGCCGATCTGCTTGGCCGCATTGAGCGCGCTTTCGATGTCGCCCTGCTCCAAAATGCCCTTCTGCTGGGTGAAATGCGCCCACACCCCGGCGAAGCAATCGGCCTGAAGCTCGATGCGCACCGACAGCTGGTTGGCGTCTACTTCGCTCATGCCCTGCCGCATCTGGTTGAACTTGCCCATGATGCCGGTGAGGTTCTGCACGTGATGACCGACCTCATGCGCCACCACATAGGCCCGCGCGAACTCGCCTGAAGCGCCGAACTGCTGGTCAAGCTGCTGGAAGAAGGTCATGTCGAGATAGACCTTGTGATCGCCCGGGCAGTAGAACGGCCCGGCCGCCGCCGAAGCGAAACCGCAGGCCGAACGAACCTGGCCGCTGAACAGCACCAGCTTGGGATCCTCGTAGGTCAATCCCTGGGATTTGAAAATGCCGGTCCAGGTGTCCTCGGTATCGGCAAGCACGGTCGCGACGAACTGCTTCATCTCGTCATTGGCAGGCGCGTTGCCATTGTCCTGCGTCTCGGTGATCTGGCCGCCGCCATCCGGCAGCAGACCGCCGTCGCCGCCACCGAGGATCTGCGATGGGTCGAAGCCAAAATACCATCCCGCGAGCACGACCAGGATGACCAGCAGGATGCTGCCGCCACCGCCGGTGCGGCCGCCGATTGGAATGCGGAACTGACCGCCGCCGCCCAATCCGCCGCCACCGCCGCTGTCGCTGCGGTCGTCCTCGATGTTGTCGCTCTGACGACGGCCTCTCCAAAGCATGGCAACTCCTCGCAATGCGAATATCCTGGAGGGGCTGGCCCGCGACCGCCCCGTGCTGACAACTATCGCAACGGCCAACCTAAGTCACAGAATTTTCGCGCCCGAAAAATGCGTGGGCCGGAGGAAACTCCGATCGGCTGGTTAATTCCACTCCCCATAAACAGGCCAAGAACCTCAGCTTTTCTGCTTGGCGCCGGCGCTCTTGCCGTCCGAACTCTTCGACCGTTCCTCGAAACGTGCCGCGCCCTTCTTCAGCGGATGGCCGGTCTCGGCCTCGGTCTTGCGTTCGTCGCCGGCGGCCGCCTGCTGCAATCCCCTGGCCGCCTGCTTTCCCTTGGCGGTCGGTGCCTGTTCGATGCCCATTGCTTCCTCCCTATGCGCGATGATCGCGCGATGTGGAAAGTAATGCGGCCAAGATCAGTCGGTTCCGTTTTCAAGCACTCAGGCCGATCGAACTCTACGCCCGGCGGTCCGTCATCGCCCGGCGGAAGGCGTCCAGCGTTTCGGCGCTGACATGGTGCTCGATGCCTTCGGCATCGATGCGCGCCGTCTCGGCGCTGACGCCAAGCGAGCGAAGAAAGGCCTCCACCGTCTGGTGGCGGATGCGGCTTTCCTCGGCGACCTTGCGGCCGGCCTCGGTCAGGAACACGCCGCGATAGGGCTTTCGCGAGACCAGCCCGTCGGCGCACAGCCTGGTCAGCATTTTGGCCACCGTCGGTTGCGCGACGCCGAGCCTTGCCGCGATATCCACCTGCCGCGCCTCGTTGCCGTCTTCGATCAGATCGGCGATCAGTTCGACATAGTCCTCGACCAGCGCGCTACGGCGCGCCTGGCGCTGCTGCCGGAATCCTTCCGAATGGATTTCGGCATCGGGAAGCGGCTCTTCGCGTCGAACCGGTTTGTTCCTCAGCGCCAATATGCGCTCCTCCTGGTAGCCCCTAAAGCCTGATGCCGAAAAGTGCGAACCGGTTTCGGACGACATCATGCTCTGTCGCTTTGAATCGGATCGCATCCATAGCACGAACCCCTTACGGTCCGGCCGTTTATTTGCATTACCGGCCAGGCTCAACCGAAGTTTGCGGTCACCCGCCTTGGAACCTGCTTCGGTTGATCACGAAAGCATGATCAATAAAATATAGCATATTGCATAATGTTGAGCTATGGCATAGATTAAGGGCACGTTCGATACGTTCCGGCGGAAATATCCATGTCTGATGCCGACGCAGCAACCGTAGCCCGACCCGCGTGGCGGTTCGACAGGCCGGACGACGTGCAGCCCAGCCTGCGCGAGGTGAACGCCTCCATCGCGGTGCCACGGAGCGGCGTCTGGTTCCGCCGCCTGTTCGCCTTCATGGGACCAGGCTA
Source organism: Mesorhizobium sp. WSM4976 (assembly GCF_029625685.1). Classification (NCBI taxonomy): domain Bacteria; kingdom Pseudomonadati; phylum Pseudomonadota; class Alphaproteobacteria; order Hyphomicrobiales; family Phyllobacteriaceae; genus Mesorhizobium; species Mesorhizobium sp. WSM4976. The sequence goes on along the minus strand of NZ_JARTVT010000019.1, from coordinate 114,843 downwards.
CATGGTTTCGGTCGGCTACATGGACCCGGGCAACTGGGCGACGGACCTCGCCGGTGGCGCGCAGTTCGGTTACACCCTGCTTTTCGTCATCATGCTGTCGAACCTGATGGCGATCCTGCTGCAGGCGCTCGCAGCGCGTCTCGGCATCGCCACCGGCCGCGACCTCGCCCAGGCTTGCCGCGCTTATTATCCGCGCCCCGTCAATCTGATGCTCTGGATCGCCTGTGAGCTGGCGATCATCGCCTGCGACCTCGCCGAGGTCATCGGCACAGCGATCGCGCTGCAGCTTCTGTTCGGCATTCCACTGATCGGCGGCGCCATCCTCACTGCGCTCGACGCCTTCCTGGTGCTCCTGCTGATGAACAGGGGCTTCCGCTATCTCGAGGCCTTTGTCGTGGCGCTGCTGATCATCATCTTCGGCTGCTTTGCCATCCAGATCTTCGTCGCCGCACCGCCGGCCGGCACGATCCTGCATTCGATGTTCGTGCCGTCATCGCAGATCGTCGCCAATCCGGCGATGCTCTACATCGCCATCGGCATCATCGGCGCGACGGTCATGCCGCATAATCTCTATCTGCATTCCTCGATCGTGCAGACCCGCGCCTATGAGCGAACCGAGACCGGCAAGCGCGACGCCATCAAATGGGCGACGACGGATTCGACCATCGCGCTGATCCTGGCGCTGTTCGTCAACGCGTCGATCCTGATCGTCGCGGCAGTCGCCTTCCACGATACAGGCCATCACGAAGTTGCCGAGATCGGCCAGGCTTTCGAGCTCCTGTCGCCGCTTCTCGGCCTGAGCATCGCCTCGATCCTGTTCGCCGTCGCGCTGCTCGCCTCCGGCCTCAACTCGACCGTCACCGCAACCCTTGCCGGCCAGATCGTCATGGAAGGTTTTCTGCGCCTGCGCGTCCCGCAATGGGCGCGGCGTCTCCTGACGCGCGGCATCGCCATCGTCCCGGTCGTGGCCGTCACCGCGCTCTACGGCGAGAAGGGCACGACCGAGCTTCTTGTGTTCAGCCAGGTCGTGCTGTCGATGCAACTGCCCTTCGCCGTCATACCACTGGTGCAGTTCGTGTCGGACAGGAAGAAGATGGGCAGTTTCGCCATACCGCGCAGCGTTGCGGCGCTGGCCTGGGCGGTGGCGGCCGTCATACTCGTTCTCAACTTCAAGCTGCTCTACGACACCATCGCCGGCTGAGCGCGACATTCCAGCCGGACGCGCTATTCTTGGCGCATGGCCGACACGGACGAAGCCCGCAGATTCTACGCCAGGCTGATGGCCGCGCAGGCACGGTCGGCCGATCCGCGCATCGAGGAGGTGTTCGCCTCGGTCTTGCGGCCCTCGTAACCCGCCTGGAAAACGGCTTTGCCTGCCGGCCCTTCATGGGCTTTCGGTTCATCCCTTGCGTCGGCGCCTCCGCCGCCGAGCCGGGCGCGAAAATACCGACCCTCGAGCGCGCCGCGCGCACCCGATCGATCTGGCTCAGGAAAGACAAGGCGCCCGACCGCACCGCCACCGCCGTTTTCGGCGATGTCTGGTGCTCGTCACGGATCATTCGCGCTGACAACACGCGGTAGAAATTCGCGAGGCCGTGTCGGAAAACGGCCTTGCCGTTCGTCCTAGAAGCATGATCCCGAAAAGTGGGAATCGGTTTTCGGAGACCAGGCCAGATCCGGCCGCGAGGGCGCGGATCAGCGAAAAGGAAAAGATAGATGCGCAAGATCATCGCCGCCACATTCGTCAGCCTCGACGGTGTCATGCAGGCGCCAGGCGGGCCGGAAGAGGATCCGGTCGGCGGCTTCAAATTCGGCGGCTGGACCTTTCATTATTTCGACGAGGTGGCAGGCACCGCAATGGAGGAATTGTTCTCCAAACCCTTCGCCCTCCTGCTCGGCCGCAGAACCTACGACATTTTCGCCGCGTACTGGCCATATCAAAAGGATCAGATAGCGGACGTCTTCAACCCTGCGATCAAATATGTGGCGACGCACCGGCCGGATTCGCTGACCTGGCAGAACACGCAGTCGCTCGGACCGGATGTCGTTGCTAGGCTTAAGGAGATCAAGCAGGAAGACGGGCCGGACCTGCTTATCCAGGGGTCAGGCAATCTAATCCAGACCTTGCTCGCCAAAGGGCTGATCGATGAGATCCGGCTGATGATCTTTCCGCTGCTGCTCGGCAAGGGCAAGCGGCTGTTCGGCGACAACGCGATGCCAGCGGCCTTCAGGCTCGTCAAATCGCAGGCTTCCACCACCGGCGTCATCATGGCGACCTATGAGCGCGCGGGCGAAATCCGCACGGGCTCGTTTGCCCAGCAGGAGCCTTCCGAAGCCGAGCTCGAACGACGCAGGACCTGGAAGTAGCATTGGGATGCGGGCGGGCCGGCCTCGCCGACGCCTCGCCCACGACCGATGCCTTTCGACGCCATGATCAGGAGCCGCCGATGAAACTCACCATCACCGCCTTTGAACGCTCGCCCGATGGCGGCAGAGGGCTGGCGCGCGACATGCAAGTGCGCTGGGCGCTCGAGGAAGTCGGACAACCTTACGACGTTCGTCTCATCTCGTTCGCTGCGATGAAACAACCCCCGCATCTAGCGCTCAACCCGTTCGGCAGTATCCCGACTTACGAAGAAGGCGATCTCGCTCTGTTCGAGTCAGGCGCGATCGTCCTCCACATCGCGGAGCGTCACGCGGGCCTCTTGCCGGACGATGCGAACGCCCGGGCGCGCGCGGTTGCCTGGATGTTCGCCGCCTACAGCACGGTGGAGCCGCCGATCCTCGAGCGCGCAACCGCCGTGATCCTGGAGCGCGATGCGCCGTGGCACGATAAGCGCTTGCCCCTGGTAGACGACCGCATCCGCAAGCGGCTGGGCGAACTCTCCCGCCATCTCGGTGATTCCGACTGGCTCGATGGCGACTTCAGCGCCGGCGGCCTTGTCATGGTGGCCGTGCTGCGCCGACTGCTCAGATCGGGGCTGCTGAACGAATTTCCGAACCTTGCCGCCTATGTCGCCCGCGGAGAGACGCGGCCGGCCTTCAAGCGCGCTTTCGAAGCGCAAATGGCGGTCGCCATGGCGGCAGCGAATGGCTGAGGCGCTCGCGTTACGCCGCCTGGCGATAGCGGGAAAGACCCTCGCGGATGTGGCTGGCAAAAGCTTTTGCCGCTGGCGCGGTGGCATGCTTTGGCAGGTGCAGGTTGACGGAGAAATTCGGCAGCGCCGGAAGACCGGCATCGGACAGGATGTCGAGATCGGCCGGCACCGTCGAGGCAAGCCAGGTGGTGACGGCAAGGTCGGAGCGCACCGTAGCGGTCGTCGCGTCGATGTTGCCGTTCTCGAACACGGTGCGCCAGTCGAGCCCGTGCTCGCCGAGCGCCGCCAGCACTGCCGGGCGGAAGGCGCAGGTGTCGGCGACGATCGAAACCGGCAGCGGCCGCTTCAGCCGCGCCGTCCCGGCTCTGGCGCCGACCCATACCAGCCGGTCGACGAGCAGGCATTCGCCGGCGCTGGGACCGACGCGCTCCTCGATGACGGCCAGGTCGATCGTGCCCGCCGCCAGGGCCGCCGCGAGTTCCGGTGACGAGGCGCAGACCAGCGAGATCTCCACCTGCGGATAGGCTTCGGCATAGGCTTTCAGCACGGGCGCGAGCAGGGTGCCGACGAGATCGTAAGGCACGCCGATCCGCACCTGTCCGGCAACCGCCCTGCCCCTGATTTCGGCGAGGATCTCGTCGTTGAGCTGCAGCAGGCGCCTTGCCTTCTCGAGCAGCCGCTCACCCACCTGCGTCAGCTTGAGGCCGCGGCGATCGCGCTCGAAAACGCTTTGCCCCAGCACCTCTTCCAATCGTTTGACCTGTTGGCTGACGGCGCCTTGCGTCAGGTGGAGCGCGTTGGCGGCCGCCGTCATGCTGGCCTTGTCGGCCGTCGTGACGAAGGTGCGGATGAGGGTCGTGTCGAGATCGCGGATCATGGCCTGCATTATAAACTCTAATGCTAACTATATCAAACATTGCATTTACTGATGCTGCCAAGCGCCTAAGCATGCCGGCTTCTTTGACTGGGAAGCCGCATGTCCGAAACCATCATCCCGCTCGTCCTGTTTGCGCTGATCTCGACCTCGACGCCCGGCATTGCCACGACGTTGTCGACCGCCTCCGGCGCGCAATTCGGCTTTCGCCGGTCGGTGCCGCTGATGGCCGGCAGCGCCGCCGGGCTGGCGACCGTGGCGGCCGCTGGCGCGGCAGGCCTCGCCGGCCTGCTTGCAGCCGTGCCGTCCCTGCAACTCGCCATGAAGATAGCAGGCTCGCTCTATCTGATCTGGCTGGCCATCAAGATTGGCCGCAGCGGTCCGCCCAACCTCGACATCAGCATGGCCGGGCCGAACAGCTTTTTCGGCGGCGCCGGCATCCAGTGGATGAACCCGAAGGGCTGGGCAATGGGGCTCGGAGCCGCCGCGTCCTTCGCGGCGCTCGCCGACGGTCCCTTGCAACTCGCGCTGCTGCTCGGCACCGTCTTCGGCCTGGCCGCAACCTTCTCGTTGTCGCTGTGGTGCGCGGCGGGAACCCTGCTTGCGCGTCTGCTCAAGACGGAGCGCCAGTGGCGCGCGCTCAACATCGTGCTTGGCCTGCTGCTGGCCGCCTCGATCCTGCAGATGTGGCGGCCAGTATAAAACACCGGTTCCTCGCCCCCACGAAGGTGGGGGAGAGGTGCCTCGGCGAAGCCGAGACGGAGAGGGGGACTCGCGCCACCGCAACCAAGTATTCGGCGACAAACTCGCCCTACGAAGCCCCCTCTACGGCCGCTTCGCGGCCACCTCTCCCCCGCTTTGCGGGGGCGAGGAAAATCAGCGCTGCCGCAATCTTCAGACCGCGTAGCGCGCCGCCGGCTTGCCGGAGAACAGGCTGCCGAAGAACTGGTCCCTGGCGCCGAGATAGGTCGTCAGCCCGGCTGAGTCGGCAAGGCCGGGCGCGGTGACGGTCTCGCCCTGGGCGAAGCCGGCAAGCGCCGCGTCGACCAAATCGTCGGCGCTCATGATCCAGTCAGGATTGATGCTGTCGAGGCTTATACCGGAGACGTCCCACAACTCGGTGCGGATCGGACCGGGCACGACGGACTGGACTTTCACATTGGTGCCGGCGACTTCCTTCTGCAGCGCTTCGGTGAAGTTCGCGACATAGGCCTTGGTGCCGCTGTAGATGCCACCGACGGCGATGCCATAGGCGACGACCGAGGCGATGTTGATGATCCCGCCGCGATTGCGCGCAAGCAGGCCCGGCAGCACCGCGCGGGTCAGCCTGGTCAGCGCAATGACATTGACCTTGATCATGCGCTCCGCCGTGTCGGCGTCGGCGTCGGCAATCGTCTCCAGACCGGCCACGCCGGCATTGTTGATCAGCAGCGTCACGCTGTCATCCATCGCGACCGCCTGCTCGACGCGGCGCAGATCGGCATCGACCGCAAGGTCGGCGACGATCGTCTTGACCTTGCGGCCGTAGGCATAGGCGAGCCTGTCCGCCACCTCCTGCAGCCGGTCGGCGCGGCGCGCCACCAGCACCAGATCGTAGCCCTGCCCTGCCAGCCGGTCCGCATAGACCGCGCCGATGCCCGACGATGCGCCGGTGATGACGGCCGTACCCTTGTTGTCCTTCGTGCTCATTGTCCTGTTCCTTTGTTTACTTCGCCCAGCGCCGGTGATCGCATCATCCGCCGAGTCCCACATTTCTTTTAGTGGCATATGCCACTTTTTCCGAAGTAGGTATATGCCACTATCTTGTCAACGGCAGCTGCAAAAACTATTTCTGCGGCAGGCCGGCGCGTCTTTGCGCCGGCAAGGAGTGACCAATGACCGAAGCTCGCAAGCCCGGATTCAGCGATTGCAACAATGCCACGCTGCGGCGCGCCGCGCGCAGCCTCGGCCGCTTCTACGACGACGCGCTGGCGCCGTCGGGCCTCAAGGGCACGCAGTTCGGGCTGCTTTTTCAGATCCATGTCAGCGATGAGCCGGCAATGGGCACCATCGCCGAGGCGCTGATCATGGACCTCTCGGCGCTCGGACACACGCTGAAGCCGCTGATCCGCGACGGCTATGTCGAGACCTTTCCCGACAAGGACGACCGCCGTGTCAAGCGCGTGCGGCTGACGCCACAAGGTCAGGCCAAGCTCGACGAAGCGCTCAAGCTCTGGAGAGTCGCGCAGCAGCAGTTCGAGAAAAAGGTCGGCGCGGAGCAGGCGGCAAAGCTGCGCGCCGCACTGGACGCCGTGGCCGAGCTCGACCTGGAAATGCCGGCGGCCGCTCCTTCTGTCTGAAGAAGCGGCCGCCAATCAGGCTCTGTGTACCGGCTTACTCGGCTGGCATTGCGGCAGGGCTAGCCAACATCCGACCGGCCAGCACGACGCCCAGGCCGACGATCGGGAATACCGCCGCAACCAAGCCGAGATCGGCCGGGACGCCGAAGCGCAGCACCGCGGCGCCGACCACCGCGCCCAGCGCGACGCCGAGATAGAGCGCCGAGGCGTTGAGCGACAGCACGATGGGCGCGGCATCGGGCGCAAGCTTGATGATGCGGCTGGCCTGCGCCGGCGGGAAAGCCCAGCCGACGATACCCCACGGCACCATCATGGCCATCAGCGCCGGTCCGGCGAGATGGTGCGGCAGGAAGGCCGGGATCAGCGAGAAGGTGACGAGCATCGCGGCCGACAGCGTCAGCGACCAGGCGACGGTGCGTGTGGCGCCGAAGCGGTCGGCGGCCTGCCCACCGGCGATATTGCCGATGACGGCGCCGACGCCGAAGGCGAGCAGCATGCCCGGCAGCGCGATCGGCGAGAGCCCGCCGCCTTCGATGGCCAAAGGCGCGATGAAGCTGAACACCGTGAAGGCTCCGACCAGCGCGAGCGCCGTCGTCAGCAGGATCGGCATCACGCCGGGGCGCACCGCCGCCGCCAGCCTGCGCTTCAGCGGCAGCCTGGTGCCGATGATGCCGCGCGGCAGCCGCCACCACAGGATCGCGCCGGACAGCGCGCCGAGCGCGGCGATGGCGAAGAACGTGCCGCGCCAGCCGGCGATCGCCGCAACCAGCGCGCCGAGCGGTGCGCCGACGGCGACGGCCACCGTGGTGCCGCCGACGACGACAGCAATGGCGCGCGCCCGGTGATGGTCGTCGACCAGCGCCACGGCCGTGCCCTGCGCCGTCGCGGCGAACAGGCCGGACGACAGAGCCATGACGATGCGCGCGATCAAAAGCAGCTCGAAGGACGAGCTCACCGCCGCCACCAGATTGCCGATGACGAAGAAGACCAGCGTCCACAGGATGACGCGCCGCCGGTCCCATTCGCCGGTCAGCGTCGCCAGCACCGGCGCGCCGATGGCATAGGCGAGCGCGAAGGCGGTGATCAGCGAGCCGGCGAGCGGCACGGAAATGCCGGCGTCGGATGCAATGTCGGGGAGAAGGCTCGAGATGACGAAGCCTTCGGTCGAGATCGCGAACGACCCGAGCGCCAGCCAGAAGATCCGCTTGTCCATGAGAATTGTCCTTAGTTCAAAAGTTATTGAACAATTGGACATAACAAGGCATGATGTCAACCGAGCTGGGAGAAAATAGCTGAACCCTGCTGACAGCCCTGTGTCAGGACCGGACCGGACGAAAGAGGCTATATCTATCGGCGGAAAGGGAGCCGCGTTGAAGTTCGTGCCGTTTGTGCTTAATTCTGGGTCATGAGCCTGCCCCATCCAACCGCCGACCAGATCAGCCTGCCGATCGTGCTTGCCGTGCTCGGCGACCCGACCCGGCTTTCCATCGTGCGCTATCTGGCTCGCAAGGAAGGCGTGCCGATGAACTGCAGCAAGTTCCTCGACCTCGCCTCCAAGACCAATCTCAGCTACCACCTAGCCAAGCTGCGCGAGGCGGGCGTCACCCGCAGCGAAGCGGTCGGCACCAGCCGCCTGATCACGCTGCGCCGCGCCGACCTCGACAAGCGTTTCCCCGGCCTGCTCGACAGCGTGATTGCCGCGGCTGACGGCGACAAGGATCTGCCGGCGGTCGGCACCGCCGACATCGAGCTTTCGGCCTGAGCGAGATTTGCGCGTCCCGAGCCTCACAATCGCCGCTAAATTCAGGATGACATCCGGCGGACCCGCCGCCTATATCTGATTGCGCCTGGGACATTGCAGCCAAAAGATGAAGCGCAAAGCTACGCTCCGACCGACGCTGAAGACACTCTTGGCCGCTCCATTGCTGCTCACCCCCCTGTCGGCCCTGGCTCAGGATGCCCCCGGGACAATCATCTCGATCATCGGCGGCCTCGCGCCGGATGATTTGCTCAACATTCGCGCTACCGCTTCAGCGGGCGGAAAGATCGAAGCGCGCCTGCCCAACGGCGCGGCGCTGAAGAATTACGGCTGCAAGACCGTCAACAACAATCCGTGGTGCAAGGTCGAGGACACGCAGGACGCCCACATAACCGGCTGGGCGCCGGCGCGCTACCTCAGCCCCAACAACCCTGCGTCGCCCCCTGAAGACACCGCAGCGCCGTCGGCCGTGGCTGCCGCGCCTCAGCCAGCTCCCGAAGAACCGCAGCCCGACATAGCGGCGCGCCTGGGCGGCGGCGAGCCGGCCGACCCACCATCCGCCGCCGAGATCGGCAGGACCGCCATGCAGGACGCCTACCGCCTCGCCTTCGCGACCTCGGCTAGCGCCGAGCCCGACGCCCCTGCCCCCCACGCCGCAGGCGGCATCCCCTGCGCGCGCCGCATTGGCCAGCCAATGACCCGCTGCGACGTCAGCGTTGCCCGCAAGGACGGCGACAGCACGGTGACCGTGACCTGGCCCGACGGCGGAGCGCGCGTCATCATCTTCCATGGCGGCCAGCCGGCCAGCTCGGATTCGCCCGACGAATTGCGGTTCACGCGTGAAGGCACGCTGAACATGATCCGCGTCGGCGTTTCCGAGCGTTTCGAGATCACGGACGAACTAGCGCTGGGCGAATAGAGGGATTAGGCCGTCGGGGAAGACCGATCCGCAGCTTACTCCCCTTCATTTTCGGGGTTACATCCCGCAAAACTCTTCCCTATAAGGCCCTCCTAGCCTGATACCAGAATCGCAAGCACAACCGGCCGGGTCCTCCCCCCGTCCCGGTTTTTCGTGCAAGCCGCTCGCCGAACGGATTTTTCGAATATGCCAAGACGCACCGACATCAAGTCGATCCTGATCATCGGGGCCGGCCCCATCGTCATCGGCCAGGCCTGCGAGTTCGACTATTCCGGCACCCAGGCCTGCAAGGCGCTGAAGGAGGAGGGTTTCCGCGTCATCCTGGTCAACTCCAACCCGGCCACCATCATGACCGACCCGGAGCTGGCCGACGCGACCTATATCGAACCGATCACGCCCGAAGTGGTGGCCAAGATCATCGCCAAGGAGCGGCCGGACGCGCTGCTGCCGACCATGGGCGGCCAGACGGCGCTGAACACGGCGCTGTCGCTGCGGCGCATGGGCGTGCTGGAGCGCTATCAAGTAGAGATGATCGGCGCCGATGCGCATGCCATCGACAAGGCCGAGGACCGCGCGCTGTTCCGCCAGGCGATGAGCAAGATCGGGCTGGAGACGCCGCGCTCGATGCTGGCCAACGCCACCGACGTCAAGAACGCCGACCGCAAGACGCATGAGGCCGAGCGCGCCGCGCTCAAGGCGGAAAACCCGGAAAATCTCGACGCCGCGCTCGACGCGCTGGAAACCCGCTGGAACCTCGGCGAAGGCGACCGCAAGCAGCGCTATATCAGCCACGCCATGGCGATCGCAGCCCAGGCGCTCGACCATGTCGGCCTGCCGGCGATCATCCGCCCCTCCTTCACCATGGGCGGCACCGGCGGCGGCATCGCCTACAACCGCGCCGAATTCTACGACATCGTCCAGTCCGGCCTCGACGCCTCGCCCACCACCGAGGTGCTGATCGAGGAGAGCGTGCTCGGCTGGAAGGAGTATGAGATGGAGGTCGTCCGCGACAAGGCGGACAACTGCATCATCGTCTGCTCGATCGAGAACCTCGATCCGATGGGCGTGCACACGGGCGACTCGATCACCGTGGCCCCTGCCCTGACGCTCACCGACAAGGAGTATCAGATGATGCGCAACGCCTCGATCGCGGTGCTGCGCGAGATCGGCGTCGAGACCGGCGGCTCGAACGTGCAGTTCGCCGTCAACCCGGCCGACGGGCGCCTCGTCGTCATCGAGATGAACCCGCGCGTCTCGCGCAGCTCCGCCTTAGCCTCGAAGGCAACCGGCTTCCCGATCGCCAAGGTCGCGGCCAAGCTTGCCGTCGGCTACACGCTGGACGAGCTTGAGAACGACATCACCGGCGGCGCGACGCCGGCTTCCTTCGAGCCGACCATCGACTACGTGGTGACGAAGATCCCGCGCTTCGCCTTCGAGAAATTCCCCGGCGCCGAGCCGGTGCTGACCACCGCCATGAAGTCGGTGGGCGAAGTGATGGCCATCGGCCGCACCTTCCAGGAATCGCTGCAGAAGGCCTTGCGAGGACTGGAAATCGGCCTAACCGGATTGGACGAGATCGAGATCCCCGGCCTCGGCCACGGCAGCGCGCCCGCCAGTCACACCGACGATCGCAACGCGATCCGCGCCGCGCTCGGCACGCCGACGCCGGACCGGCTGCGCATGGTGGCGCAGGCGATCCGCATGGGCACCTCGCTGGAAGACGTGCACGCCATGTGCAAGATCGACCCGTGGTTCCTCGAGCAGATCGCCGGCATCATCGCCATGGAGGAGCGCATCCGCGAGCACGGCCTGCCGCAGGACGCCGTCAATCTGCGCATGCTGAAGGCGATGGGCTTTTCCGACGCCCGTCTCGCCTCGCTGACGAAGACCGATGCCGAAGCTGTCCAAAAGGCCCGGGAGAAGCTCGACGTTCATCCGGTCTACAAGCGCATCGACACCTGCGCCGCCGAGTTCGCCTCGCCGACCGCCTATATGTACTCGACCTATGAAGTGCCTTTTGTCGGCGAACCCGCCAACGAGGCGCGCGTGTCGGCGCACAAGAAGGTCGTCATCCTCGGCGGCGGCCCGAACCGCATCGGCCAGGGCATCGAGTTCGACTATTGCTGCTGCCACGCCGCCTTCGCGCTGCGCGATGCCGGCTATGAGGCGATCATGGTCAACTGCAATCCGGAGACCGTCTCGACCGACTACGACACCTCCGACCGCCTCTATTTCGATCCGCTGACGGCGGAGGACGTGCTGGAGATCCTGCGCGCCGAGCAGGCCTCGGGCGAGCTGGTCGGCGTCATCGTCCAGTTCGGCGGCCAGACGCCGCTGAAGCTGGCCGACGCGCTGGAGAAGGCCGGCATCCCGATCCTCGGCACCTCGCCCGACATGATCGACCTCGCCGAAGACCGCGACCGCTTCCAGAAGCTGCTGCACAAGCTGAACCTCACCCAGCCGAAGAACGGCATCGCCTATTCGGTCGAGCAGGCCCGCCTCGTCGCCGGCGAGCTCGGCTTCCCGCTGGTCGTGCGCCCCTCCTATGTGCTCGGCGGCCGCGCCATGCAGATCATCCATGACGAGAGCATGCTGCAGACCTACCTGCTCGACACCGTGCCCGGCCTGGTGCCGGAGGACATCAAGCAGAAATACCCCAACGACAAGACCGGCCAGATCAACACGCTGCTCGGCAAGAACCCGCTGCTCTTCGACACCTATCTCAAGGGCGCGATCGAGGTCGATGTCGACTGCCTGTGCGACGGCAAGGAGACCTTCGTCTCCGGCATCCTGGAGCATATCGAGGAGGCCGGCATCCATTCTGGCGACAGCGCCTGCTCGCTGCCGACGCATTCGCTGCACCCGGACCTTGTCGACGAGCTGGAGCGCCAGACCGCGGCGCTCGCCCGCGCGCTCAATGTCGGCGGCCTGATGAACGTGCAATACGCCATCCAGGACGGCACGGTCTATGTGCTGGAGGTCAACCCGCGCGCCTCACGCACCGTGCCTTTCGTCGCCAAGACCATCGGCCGCCCGATCGCCAAGATCGCCGCCCGCATCATGGCCGGCGAGACGCTGGAAAACGCCTTCGCCCATTACGGCGCCATGCCCGACCCGCGCAATCCCGGTCACATCGCGGTCAAGGAAGCCGTCTTCCCCTTCGCCCGCTTCCCCGGCGTCGACATCCTGCTCGGTCCGGAAATGCGCTCGACCGGCGAGGTCATGGGCCTCGACCGCGATTTCGCGCTGGCCTTCGCCAAGAGCCAGCTCGGCGCCAATGTCGACCTGCCCCGCTCCGGCACGCTGTTCGTCTCGGTGCGCGACGAAGACAAGAAGGGCATCCTGCCGGCGGTGAAGCGCCTGGCCGAGCAAGGCTTCAAGGTGCTCGCCACCTCCGGCACCGCCCGCTTCCTCGCCGAGAACGGCGTGGTCGCCGAAAAGATCAACAAGGTGCTCGAAGGCCGCCCCCACATCGAGGACGCCATCCGCAACCGCCAGGTCCAGATCGTGTTCAACACCACCGATGGCCAGAAGGCGGTGTCGGACTCAAAGTCGCTGCGCAGGGCCACGCTGATGCAGAAGGTGCCGTATTACACGACGCTGTCGGGGGCCGCGGCCGTGGCCGAGGCGATTGCGGCGCTGCGGGCGGGGAACCTCGAAGTGCGGCCTCTGCAGGAGTATTTTGCTTAGGGGGATGGCTGAATCTTTACCCTCTGTAGGGGAGATGGTCAGCAGGCCAGAGGGGCTGCCCAATCGATTTGGCTGGCTAGCTTTTCAATCCTGTTCCCAGCAAAGACGGTATCACGCCTACGCGAACACCAGGCTACTCCCAGTTGTCACGCTCCGCGTCTCAAACTGATCGACGATCACCTGCCGGAGATTCCGCTCCGAGATACTATATTGTTTCCGATAAACACTGATTCCTGTTTTCTCAGGAACTCCCATGTCGACGTTGGATAGCAAACCTCGAAGTGAACAGACTGTTTTTGAAGAGCTCCGAGAGCTCGCAAAGGCTCCCGGATTTGCTCACGCCATTGCGTACATATGTTTCCGAGATAACGTATTCACTTTCAAAGACAAAATATCAGTTGACGATATCCACCAAAAAAATCGAAATGAACAACTCACAAGAACCGAAATTTCCACCTTAATCGGCCTGCTCGCTCAAGGCGAAATGGACTTGCGGCACCCTGGCCCTCGAACAATGCAGTCCTATATAGATCAAAGCGGAGCACTGCTGCACGAACTGCACCTAGCCCTGATGGAACCGATGATGATCGCAATGCGACGCGCGGTCGAGATGGGCAGAGAAAATGCTGATCCCTTCAACTCAGGCGCCGCGATGAGGGAACCGATCTTTTATGGTGGCGAGTCGGCCTACGATTTTCAATACGCCGCACTGGCAGCCGAGAAATACGAAGCTGACGCGGAATGGCTAGTCGCTAACAAAGGGTTTTCGCTTCGCGACCTGCTTGCCGTTGAAGCACATATCAAGGCGATTCAACCTGCCCGGCTACTTAACCACCGCAGCATCCTTCGAAGGACTCATCCAGATGACTGGACGTTCCTAGAAGTGTTCACTCTGAGCATAGATGAAGTCGCCAAATCCACAAAATTGAGTATTGATATTGTCAGGGCTATTTTTTCATCTTTTTCTGATAAAACAAGGCCTAGAAATTCAGGATTTAAGTCTCTCGGTGATTTTAACACGGCAAACTCTAACCCTTTTATAGATATCGATGGTGGCCAGAGATATTTACTTTTTCAGCACTATAGCTTTGTAGAATCGATATACGAATCGCCGTTCTATTGGATGATTTCAGATAAGACTTACAGAGAGATTGCCGCGGAGAACCGCGGCCGCTTTACGGAGCATTTTACCGCCGAGCGGCTACGATCAGTATTCGGTCACGATGCAGTGTACGAAAACGTCAAATTTGTCGATCGCAGCAAGACAGTGAAGGGGGAAATTGACGTAGCTGTAGCCTTTGGAACTAGATTTCTCGTGATACAGGGGAAATCAAAGCGGCTGACTATTGCTGCCAGGAAAGGCAATGACCAGGCTGTTCGTGCAGATTTTGCAGCAGCCGTTCAAGACGCATACGATCAGTGTCTCAGCTGCTCCGATCTTCTTTTGGACGCTAATTTCGACATGATCGATAGTGGCGGTAATATAATTACTCGACCGAAAACGATTGATCGAATCATCCCTCTTTGCGTCGTCTCGGACAACTATCCGGCGCTTGCGTTTCAAGTTCGGCAATTTCTAAGGCACGTAGAAACGACTAAGCGTATCGCGCCTTTGGTAATGGACGTATTCCTTATAGACGTTATTTGTGAGATGCTGTCGACGCCATTGTCTCTTATAAGTTATTTGGAGAGGCGTTCTGGTTATCATGAAAAACTTGTTTCAACCCAAGAACTTGGAATCCTAGCTTATCATCTTAAGTCAAATCTGTGGGTCGAAGATAAGTTCAGCATGGTTATGATTGCTGACGACTTCAGCGCCGGGCTTGACATCGCCATGATGGCTCGCCGTGCAGGGGTGCCCGGCAGAAAGACTCCTGAAGGGATACTGACAGTTCTGGCAAAGCCGCCGATAGCAAATATTTTGAAAGCTCTTGAGAAATCGGATCAACCTGCGAAGTTTAATTTAGGGCTTTTACTTCTAACGTTAAGTGGAAAGACCATAGAATTTCTAACCAAGGGTATTCAAAAAATCGTCAGAGAGGCTCGCGCCGATGGGAAGAAACATGATTTTACCGTCTCACTGAAGGGTGGCAAAACGGGATTAACGATTCACGTTACAACAGAACCGCTGCCGATTTGCGGACCGAGTTTGTCCGATCATGTCAGGCGCAGAAAATATATCAGTAAGGCTGAGAGCTGGTTTGGTCTAATTCTCGATCCACACACTGTTTCGCCACGAGCCGGGACCGAGATAAGCTCGCCTTGGACCAACTCGGCGGATATGGAGGAATTGACCGAGGGTATGCGCCCTGATCCTGCCGAAGTGCCAGACAACGCAACGTTCGAAACTATGACTCGTAAGCCCGGCAGAAATGAGCTTTGCTGGTGCGGCAGCGGAACAAAGTATAAGCGTTGTCACCTTGATGACGATATCGAACTTGGACGCTTCTCCAAGAGATAGGCATTCTCCAAGGTCAGGCGCACAGCGTCTCGGAGTTGTCAAAGCCAGTTCGAGGAGAGACGCAAGCTGCCCTCACGCCACCGCCACGCACTCAATCTCGATATCGAACTCCATCGGCCATGACGCCACCGGCACGAAGCTGCGCGCCGGCGGATTGGTGGCAAAATACTTGGCATAGATCCGGTCGATGGCATTGTAGAAGCCGGAATTGACGGCGTAGATGCGCACCATCACCACCTTGTCCAGCGATGTGCCGGCCGCTTCCAGGCAGTGTTTCAGCGCCTTCAGCGACGCCTCGGTCTGGTCTCGATGTCGCCGCGCACCATCTCGCCGGTCACCATGTCGACCGGCGGCGTCGCCGAGATGAACACGAAGCCGTTGGCCCGCACCGCCGTCGAGCACGGCAGGCCGAGCGCGCGCACCTTTGCCGACATCACGGGTACTTCGATGACTTCCTTGTCCATGGTGGGTCTCCCTAATTTGCGAGGGAGCTTAGCGCGGCGGCGAGGGAACGCCAGCGGCTTAGCCCTGCCCCGGATTATACGAGCCGTGACAGATCGAGCTGAAGAGCCAAGCGCCGGTTTGGTATTCGTCTAGAACCGATGGAAAATGCGCAGCGTCGCGATCCTTCGCGCCCCCCTCTGTCCTGCCGGACATCTCCCCCACAAGGGGGGAGATCAGATGTCGCCCCGGCCTTCGCCAATCGCCAGCGTTGCAGGACGAGCGAGGCGCCGAAGCCGCTAGATGTCCGGCAGGACAGAGGGGGCGCCGTAGAGCGCCATCGCTGGCCGCTTGCCCAGCACAGGCCCCCTCACTGATGCGCGACCGCCAGTTCCTTCACGTGCTTCTCGTGCATCTTCAGCACCGGCAGCGTCTTCTTGGCGAATTCCTTCATCGCCGGGTCGTCGCCGGAATTGGCATAGGTGGAAAGCAGCGCGACAGCATCCTTGTGCGCGTCGCTCTGCATCTTGATGTATTTGGCGTCGAAATCCTTGCCGCTGGCAGCCTTCAGTTCGTCGAGCATCTGCTGCTCCTTCGGCTGCAGCGCCGGGCCCGCGGGCTTGATCGACGCGGTGGTCTGGCCTTGGCTGAGCGCGGCCTTGAAATCCTCGCCGGCCTTGGTGTGATCCTTGATCATATCGGCGGCGAAAGCCTTGACGTCGGCCGATGCCGACTTCTCCTCAGCCAGCTTGCTCGACTGGATCTCGAACGCGTTGGCGTTGGGCACGGTGGTGACGAAGGTCTGGGTATCGACCTTGTTCTGGGTCACCATCGGTCCCACGGCGTCTGTGTTGGTGTCGTTCGATTGGGCGAACGCGGCGGGCGCGCCGGCAATAAGCGCGACGGCGACCAGGGGCAGCAGCGTTTTCATCTCGATCTCCGATCCGAAACAGCCCCTCCGCCTTCCCCAACGCGGCACCGGCGTCAGGGTTGCCTAAGGCCACCTCGAAAAGCAGGCGGAACCGGTCCGGCTTTGCCGCATTGCTTCGCGTCAGCTAGAACCACTCGGGAACGGGGAGCAAAAATGTCCGAAACCGAAGAAATCGACCTGCGCTGCCCGCAGGTCGTTGCCGACAACGCCGCCAAGGGTCTGAGGCTGCGCAAGGAATTCGGCCGAGGCGGCACCGAGATCGGCGTCGCGCGCGCCACCGAGCTCAAGAACCGCAAAAACCTGTCGCCCTCGACCATCCGGCGCATGGTCAGCTATTTCGCGCGCCACGAGGTCGACAAGAAGGGCCGGAATTACGGCAACGAGGACAATCCTTCCGCCGGCTACATCGCCTGGCTGCTGTGGGGCGGCGATGAGGGGCGCGCCTGGGCGCTCGACATGAAGAAGAAGGTCGGCAACGCGCCCGACATCTAGCCCTTCACCCCGCCGGCGGTGAGGCCGGAAACGATGCGGCGCTGGAAGATCAGCACCAGCACCACCAGAGGCACGGTGACGATCACCGAGGCGGCCATGATGTTGCCCCAGGGGATCTCGAACTGCGAGTTGCCCGACAAAAGCGCGATCGCCACCGGCACGGTGCGCTGCGTGCTGGTGGAGGTGAAGGTGAGCGCGAAGAGGAACTCGTTCCAGGCGCTGATGAAGGCAAGCAGCCCGGTGGTGGCGAGCGCCGGCCACATCAGCGGCAGGAAGATGCGCGTCAGGATGATCCACGGCCCCGCCGCGTCGAGGATCGCCGCCTCCTCGATCTCGACCGGCAGGTCGCGCACGAAGGTGGTGAGCACCCAGACCGTGAACGGCAGCGTGAAGATCATGTAGGACAGGATGAGCGCCAAGAGCGAATTGTAGAGATGCAGCGCCCGGACGATCTCGAACAGCCCGGCAAGGGCGGCGACCTGCGGAAACATGGAGACCGACAGGATGGCGAGCATCAGCGCCGAGCGCCCGCGGAAGCGGATGCGCGCCAGCGCATAGGCCGCGGTGACGCCGAGCAGCAGGGAAACCGCCACCACCGCGCCGGAGACGATGAGCGAGTTGACCAGATTTCGCAGGAAGGGCCCTTCGGTCAACACATTGCGGTAGTTGGCAAGGCTGAACGATCGCGGCCAGAGCCCGGCCTGGAACAGTTCGGTCCCTGACTTCAGGCTGGTGACGATGGCGTAGTAGAATGGAAACACCGCGATGAGGACGATCGCGAGAAGCAGCAGATAGAAGGCGGCGCGCTTCAGCATTTTCACCTCACCGCCCTCCCTCGAAACTCAGCCGTCCAAGCCGGATATAGGCGATGGTGAGCAGGCCGATGATCAGAAACAGCAGCGTCGAGGCGGCTGAGCCATAGGCGAACTTGTCGAACTCGAACAGGTTCTCGCGCGCGAAGATCGACATCGATTTGGTCTGGACGTTGTTGGGCGTCAGCACATAGATCAGATCGAAGATGCGCAGCGCGTCGAGCGCGCGAAAAATCACCGCCACCATCACCGCCGGGCGGATCAGCGGCAGAGTCACGCGCCAGAAGATCTGCCAGGGGTTCGCGCCGTCGAGCTTCGCCACTTCGAGGATCTCGCGCGGCAGCATCTGCAGCGCCGCCAGGATGAGCAGCGCCATGAACGGCGTCGACTTCCAGATATCGACGATCAGCACCGCGATCATCGCTGTGTCGGCGCTGGCGGTCCAGGCGATCTTGTCGTGGATCAGGCCGAGATTAAGCAGCACGACATTGATGATGCCGAACTGGTCGTTGAGCATCCACTGCCACATCTTGGCCGAGACGATGGTCGGGATCGCCCAGGGAATGAGGATCGCTGCCCGCACGATGCCGCGTCCCGGGAATTCGGCGTTGAGCGCCAGCGCCACGATCATGCCGAGCACCGTCTCGCAGGCCACCGAGATAATTGCGAAGCGCACCGTGTTCCATACCGCCCGCCACCAGACCGGGTCGACCAGCAGCCCGTCATAGAGCAGGCGCCCGCTCGGCAGGCGCAGCACCGAGAAATAATTGTCGAAGCCCACCCATTGCCGCGCGTCGAGATCGGCCAGCGAAGCGTCGGTGAAGCTGTAATAGACCGTGCGCAGGAACGGCCAGCCGGCGACGGCGGCGAGCATGAAGAGCATCGGCGCGAGGAACAGCCAGGCCGTGCGCACGCGCCGGCGCGTCAGCGGCGATCGCCCTGCCGCGCTCACCAGCCCTTGCCTTTCAGCTTGTTCAGCCTCGCCTCGAGATCGGCCAGATTGTCGGCAGCGGTGCCGTTGCCTGAGAGCGTGTTGTGGACCGCGGTCCAGAACAGGCTCGACGCCTCGTTGTATTTGATCCTGAAGGTTGCCGACGGGCGCGGCTGCGCGTTGAGGAAGATCTCTTTCCAGCGCGGCACAATCGGCTGTTGCCTGGCGATGTCGGGGTCGTCATAGAGCGCCACGATAGTCGGCAGGTTGGCCGTCTTCAGCGTCCGGTATTTCTGCATCTCGGGCGAAGCGATGAACTTGACCAGATCGATCGCTGCATCCGGATGTTTCGAATATTTGGACACGGCAAGGTTCCAGCCGCCCAGTGTTGCGACCGGATGCCCGCCATCGCCGGCCGGTAGCGGCGCCACGTCGAACTTGCCCTTTATCGGCGAATTCTCGCTGTTGCCGAGCGCATAGGCATAGGGCCAGTTGCGCATGAAGACCGCATTGCCGGTCTGCCAGACGCCCCGCGCTTCCTCCTCCTGATAGGCGAGCGCGCCCGGCGGCGCGATCGTGCCGATCCAGCCCTTGACCCTGTCGAGCGCCGCCGCCGCCTTTGGATTGTTGATGGAGATGCGGCCGTCCGGCTCGATGATCGCGCCGCCGCCATTCGACATCACCCATTCGAGCGCATTGCAGGTCAGTCCCTCATAGGCATTGCCCTGGAAGACATATCCCCAGAGGTCCTTGTTGCCGGCCGCCCGCTCCCTGTCCATGACGAGCTTCGCGGTGTCCTGCAATTGCTGCCAGGAGGTGGGTACCTGGGCGCCATACTTGTCGAGCAGGTCCTTGCGGTAATAGAGCGCCGGCGCGTCGGTGAAGATGGGCAGCGCGACCAGCCTGCCGTTGACCGTCTGCGATTGGACGATCGACGGGAAATGCTTGCCCACCACATCTTTGGTCGCCTCCGTCAGGTCGACCAGTTGGCTGGCAAGCTGCGGCGCCCAGATGACATCGGTCTGGTAGACATCGATATCGCTGCTGCCGGCGGCAAGCCAAAGCCGGTATTGGCCGAACTGGTCGGTGGTCGAAGGCGGGATGACGACGATGTCGACCTTGTTGCCGCTCTTCTTCTCGTAGAGGTCCAAGATCTCGCGCAGCACCTTGATGCCGTTGCCGGTGTCGCCCGAGACGATCGACAGTTCGATGGCTCGTGCATGGACAGTGCCCAGCAGGATGACAACGGCCAGCGCAAGGAACGCGCAAACAAATTTCACGGGATTGCGGGCCTCCCTCAGCGGCCGGCGGCGCCATCTCGGCGTCGCGGCTCATCCAGGCCCCTGCGATGAATGCACGATGCCGCTTAGGGTTCCATGCGCCCGAGCGCGCCGGGCCGGCCGGCAGGTCGGTGAAGCCGCCTCGGTCGGCGCGACCGCGGCGGCGTCCTGCTTCCTTCACCCGCTTTCACGAAAGCGGACGGGCTCCGAAACCCCCGCCCCGGAGCCCGTCTGGGAGTGGCTGACGCATGCCGGCACAGCCCCCTCCGACGCCTTGCCAGCGTCGATCCGCCGATCGGCCGCCCGGCACGACAACGCATTAGCATGCCCTAACGTCAGCCTATGTGAAGGAGTTCACAATGCCGGGACGCCATTAACCTTCCCAGTCGACCGGGATCATGCCGAGGCGCGCATCCCGATGCTCGAACGCGCTTCCGGCCAATGCGGCACGGTGAGCGTGTGGCCTAGCAGCTTTGCGCAGGCGGATGTCGTTGGGCGCCGGCGGGCGGGGAGTCGTATTTTCAGGCATGGCGCTGTCTCGAAACGCCGGTGCCGGACTGTCCGCTCAGGCGTCGGGCGGCAGGCGATGCCGCCTGCGGTCGAGGCCAAGTCCCGTCGCCTCGAGCAGGCCCTTGCGCTTGGCGTCGTAGTAATAGCCGGTCTGGTAGAGCGTATCGGCGCGCTTGGCGTTGCCGCCCGAAACCAGCCAGGCGCCACGCAGATATTTCACGGCATATTTGAGATTGGTCTCGGCGTCGAACAGGCCGGTCGCCGGGCCATCGTAACCCATGCCGCGCGCCGTAGCGTGCTTGATCTGCATCAGTCCCCAATGGCCGTGATTGTAGGCCTTCGGGTTGAAGGTGCTCTCGCGGTTGACGACATGGCGCACCAGCTCGACCGGCACTTCATAAAGCGCCGAATATTTCTCGATCAGTCGCTCGATCTCGCCGCGCGGCCCACTGGCGTGCTGCTCGGGCTGGCCGGGAGCCGCCAGCAGAGCGGGGTTGTCCGGCGCCACATAAGCAACTTGCTGGACACCGGGCATCGGGGCGACTTTCGCCGACTGGCCGGTGACCGGCATGGCGACGCCTGCGGTCGTATAGACCGCCGCTTGCTTGGGGGATCCCGCCTGTTTGATCGATCCGGGACCGGTGGGCGAGCCACCGGCCGTCAGCACCGGCGGCGGCGGAAACTTGCCGGCCATCGGCGTCGCCCCCGCGAAAGCCGCGGGCTGAGCCAGCGCCGCGCCGGGCTGGACAGGAGGCGGCAAAAGCGCGCTTTGCGTCGCAAGCGAGGCGGGCGTCACGGGCGCGCCGGAGGGAGTCGCCATGGCAACGGTATCCCCGGTAAGCGCGGCGGTCTGCACCTGCGCGAGGCCGGATGGCTCCGGCAGCACTGCCACCGTTTCGGGCAGCGCGACCGTCGGCGTGTCGTCGGCCACGGCAGGCGTCGAGGCTTCCGCAAGCGCTGGCGCGGCCTTCATTTGCGAGGTCGACGTGCAACCGCTCAGACCAGCAGCGGCAATAAGCACGCCGATCGCGGTGAATATGATTTTAGCTGGCAAGCCGTGAGGGTCCGGTTTGTCTGTTGTTAAGGAGTCCTTACACCAGCGATTCACACCCGGCAATCGGGGCCACCAGGCGGTTTTCGGGTGGCGGGAACAGGGCCGAAATGCCATATTGTTCTGGATATGTACTCGTTTTTCGCTGTTTTGCCGAAGGAAAACGCCATGAAACCCGCATCTGAGATCACGGCCGGCCACGCAGTGTTAGAAACAGTGATCGGCTTCATGGGCATTGCCTGGAACGAGAAGGGCCTGATCCGGCTCTGCCTGCCCGAACGCAGTCGCGAGGCGATCGAGCGCCGGCTGTTCCGCCACGCCGGTGTTTCGGCCGCAACCGACCAGCCGCAATGGGTGGTCGATTTGATCGCCTCGATCCAAGCCTATGCGGCCGGCGAGAACGTCGATTTCTCCAATGTGCCGGTCGATCTCGACGGCGTCGATGACTTTCGCCTCGCCATCTACGATGCCGCGCGCAAGCTCCGCTTCGGCGAGACCACCACCTATGGTGAATTGGCCAAGCGCGCGGGCCATGCCGGCCTTCCGCGCGAAACGGGCGCGGCGCTCGGCGCCAATCCGGTGCCGCTGGTCATCCCGTGTCACCGCATCCTCGCAGCCGGCGGCAAGATCGGCGGCTTCTCCGCGCCGGGCGGGTCGGCCACCAAGGAGAAGATGCTCGCCATGGAAGGCGTTCGCGTCGGCCCTCCGCCCGCCGCGCAGGCCTCGTTCGGGTTCTGAGATCCCGCCGGATTATCAGTGGCGGCGGGGGAAAAATCGTCGGCGGAAATGATCGAAATCCGGCCGCTTGCAGACATAGACCGCGCAGGATTTCGTGTCGGCGCTGGGCACATAGGCTCGCGACCTCACCTCGCCCGCGTTGCAGAAGCGCTCGTCGCGTACATAGCGGTCGTAGAGCGGCAGCCCCGGCACGCGCGTCGACTGATAGCGCAGGATGACGGCGCCCTGCCTGGCGATCGTCGCCTGCACCCGGTCGCAGCTCATGCGCGTCGGATCATAGCGTGACACCGCTTGCGCCTCCGCGGCCAGCAGCAGGAAGCAGGCGGCAAGCAGAATGGTTTTCATGGGGCTCTCCCTGGAACGGCAAGCATCTCATCTCTCCACAACGTGAGACGGGTGTCAAAACTTCCGTGCGCCGCTTCCAAACGCCTGAGACTGCACGCCGGCAGCGCGCGAGCGACCGTCTTGTTTTCCTGCAAAAACTATCCTATATCCGAGGCATTGAATTTGGCCGATCGATCGGGCCGCGATCTTCGCGTTTGCTGACGTCTATCTCCAAAGTTTCGATATCGCCGGCCGGACATTGGTCCGGTCAAACAAAAGCAAATGTGAAGGGCATTCTATATGGCAACTGGTACGGTCAAGTGGTTCAACGCCACCAAGGGCTACGGCTTCATCCAGCCTGACAATGGCGGCGCGGACGTTTTCGTCCACATCTCCGCTGTCGAGCGCGCCGGCATGACGAGCCTGGCTGAAGGCCAGAAAATCAACTTCGAGATCGAGCAGGACCGCCGCACCGGCAAGTCCGCAGCTGGGTCTCTGAGCAAGGCAGCCTGATTTGGCTTAAGCATTTTGCAGCCAAGCGCAATCGCTTGGCGTTGCAGAAATGCGGCTAAGTAAAGGCGCGCGCCGGACAAAGGTTCGGGGCGCGCGGCAAGTCACGGATGTACTGACGGTCGCGCGATAAGCGCGCCGGAGCGGAAAGACCGACAAGCTGGAACAGCAGATAGCTGCCAGCCCGAACCGGACGCTCCCGATCAGGCTACCGGCATAGGAAGGCGGGCATTGCCCGCCTTTTTTGTTGTCTGGATTTGGGCGATTGGCATCCTTCTTCACGGGGAGAAGGTCGCTGTCGCTTAGGCCTTTCGGCAATCGTCAGCGTCACTCAGGCACCCACTCGATCGGCACATGTCCCTTGTCCGCCTCGACCCGTTTCAGCCAGGCGGCGACGGCCGGATAGGCGTCGAGCTGAAAGCCGCCCATCTCGGCGGTGTGGGTATAGGCGTATAGCGCGATGTCGGCGACGCTATAGGCGTTGCCGGCAAAGAATGCGTTCTGCTCCAGATGCTGGTTCATGACGCCCAGCGCCTTGTTGCCGCGCTCCAGCGTTAGCGCCAGCCGTTCAGGCGTGGCGTCCTTCGCCCGTTCCGGAAAAGTCAAAAGCGCCTTGCGCACTGCAATATAGGGCTCATGGCTGTATTGTTCGAAGAACAGCCACTGGTAAGCCAGCGCGCGTTCGTACTTGTCGGCCGGCAGGAAGCGCGTGCCTTCGGCGAGAGAGAGCAGGATGGCGTTGCTCTCGGCGATGCGCCTGCCGTCGTCGAGCTCCAGCATCGGCACCATCGCGTTCGGATTCTTGGCAACGTAGTCGGGTCTGCGCGTCTCGCCGGTATGCGAGCTAACCTCGACCCGGGTGAAGGGGATGCCGAGCTTGGCCATCAACAGCCGCGGCTTGTAGCAGTTGCCGCTGTCGGCCATGTCGTAAAGGATCATGCCCCTTGGCCTTTCGAGTCTCCTGGGACCGCTTTAGCGCGCGCAGCTAGTTCCCATCCAGTGATTTGTTTTTGCGAAAAACCATCAGCGGCGCTGATAGGTTGTCGTGGGCATCAGCCTTGCTGGTGCAGGGGCACAACCTTGTTGCCGGGGTCGAGCAGGTCGTCCACGGAAAGCGGCTCTTCCTTGAAGATCGTGCCTGCGAGCGCCGGTCGGGCGAGATGGAAACCCTGCAGCAGGTCGGCGCCGCCCTCGAGCGCGACGCGCAAGTGCTGGGCACTCTCGATGCCCTCGACCAGCACTTTGGCGCCTCGCTCCTGCAGCATGCCCACCAATGGCCGGAAGAAGCGCTCTGCGGCAGCGTGGCGGCAGAGCGCGCCGAACCAGGCGCCGTCGATCTTCACGATGTCGGGCGCGAGCAGATTGATGCGCGCCTCGGTGGAATGCCCGGTGCCGAAATCGTCGATGGCGATGCGAATGCCGTCGCGCCGCATTTCGCGCACTAGGCTGGAAAGAACGTGCTCGTCGGCTGCTTGTTCGGTGATCTCGCAGACCAACAGGCCCGGCTCCAGCTCGAAATCGCCGAGATGCCTGGCCATGAGCCGGATTTCGGCCAGCGCCCGCCCGAGATGATCGTTGATCATCGGATTGTAGTTGAAGAACAGCGTCAATCCCTCGGCGCCAATGTTGCGGTAATTGCCGAGATGCAGCATCCGGCACATGGTTTCGACAAACAACCGGTCGGATGCGGGGACGCCGTCGAAGAAGATCGAGGGGGCCACGGGCTCGGCGATGCGGCGCGGCTCGATCAACCCCTCGACGGCGACCGCCCTAAGCACCCTATCCTCCGGGGCGAAAATCGGCTGATAGGCGCTCCACAGCCGGAAATCACCATAGATTCCGAACTGAAGGCCGATCTCGTCGGCGAAGATCGCCCTGGCGACGTTGCGCCGCCTCTCATGCCTTTCGTTCATGGCGCGGCCTTGCGCCCGAATACCCTCATCGGCCGCGACCGCGTCGACGGAGCCGTAGGGCTTGCGGCAGCCGAGACCGTGCGCTCGCCGGCCGGAGGCTGCTGGAAGACGCGAAAGCTGGTGGGAGCAAGTTCGGGCCGCGCAAGCACATAGCCTTGCACCATGGAAGCGCCGGACTTCTCGGCAAGCTCCAGTTGCCAGCCTTCCTCGAGACCTTCGAAGACAGTGTGGATACCCTGGGTTTCGAAGCCCTTCACCATTGTCGTGAGCAACGCGAAGCCGGCGCCGGACTCCATCAGATGCGTGATCCACTGCGCATCGAACTTGACGATGTCGGGCTTCAGTTCCTTGATCCGGTGGATGTCGGATTCATCGGCACCATAGTCGTCCACCGCGATGCGGAAGCCATTGGCCCTCAGCGCCTCGACAAAATCGTAGAGAGCTTCCTGCGAGGCCGACTTCTGCTCGGTAACCTCGCAAACGATGCGGCGCGGATCGATACCGGCTTCGTGCAGCACCAGCCGCATATCGCGCAATGCCTTGTCGGCAATGCTGCGATCGGTGAAGACCGACGGGTCGAAATTGATGAAGACGGACGCCTCTTGCGGCAGGCAGGCACCGGCGTTCAGAAGATGCAGCGTGCGCGTCAGCGCCTCGATATGCAGCCGGTCGGCCGCCGGGCAGGTGCCGAAGAACGCTGCTGGCGACTGCGGCTCGCCGTCGCGGAACGGCCGGATCAGCCCCTCGAAGGCGACGACCGAAAGCTTGCCCTCCTTGAAGGCGAAGATCGGCTGGAACGCGCTCTGCAGCGTATAGATGCCCCAGACACCGGTCGCGGTGCCGTCATCATGACAGATGATGTGGGCAAGCCCGATGCTGCGCGACAAGGTTTCTCGCTCCGCGAATGGCGCAATCCCGATCTGCGATCCTGCCAGCCAAGGGTTTACCGGCCGTTGATGAATTTAGCGTTGCCGCTCACGCAGGCTGACTTTGGTCACGCCTCCTTGACCTCTGGCTCATCGCACAATGCTTGCGCTCCACGCGATGATGCGACATGAGAGGCGCCGCGGCCGCTCCTGGCCGCCTTTCCTAGGAGACTTCTTGTCATGGCCTTTCTCGCCGACGCCCTTTCCCGCGTTAAGCCTTCCGCGACGATCGCGGTGACGCAGAAAGCGCGCGAGCTGAAAAATGCCGGCCGTGACGTGATCGGCCTCGGCGCCGGCGAGCCGGACTTCGATACGCCCGACAACATCAAGAACGCGGCGATCGAGGCGATCCGCCGCGGCGAGACCAAGTACCCGCCGGTGTCGGGCATCGTGCCGTTGCGCGAGGCGATCGCGAAGAAATTCAAGCGCGAGAACAATCTCGACTACCGGCCGGAGCAGACCATCGTCGGCACCGGCGGCAAGCAGATCCTGTTCAACGCCTTCATGGCAACGCTGAACCCGGGCGACGAGGTCATCATCCCGCGCCCCTACTGGGTGAGTTACCCCGAAATGGTGGCGATCTGCGGCGGCACGTCGGTCTTCGCCGACACCTCGATCGACAACGGCTTCAAGCTCACGGCCGAGGTGCTGGAAAAGGCGATCACGCCGAAGACCAAATGGCTGCTGATGAACTCGCCGTCCAACCCGTCGGGCGCCGCCTACACGGAGGCCGAGCTGCGGGCGCTGGCCGATGTTCTGCTCAAGCATCCGCATGTCTGGACGCTGACCGACGACATGTATGAGCATCTGACCTATGGCGACTTCGTCTTCAAGACCATCGCCGAGGTCGAACCGAACCTCTATGAGCGGACGCTGACGATGAACGGAGTGTCGAAAGCCTATGCCATGACCGGCTGGCGCATCGGCTACGCCGCGGGTCCGGTGCCGCTGATCAAAGCGATGGACATGATCCAGGGCCAGCAGACCTCTGGCGCCTGCACCATCGCGCAATGGGCATCCGTCGAAGCGCTCAACGGCCCGCAGGATTTCATCGCCAAGAACAAGGCGATCTTCCAGGGCCGGCGCGACCTCGTCGTGTCGATGCTCAACCAGGCGCGCGGCATTTCCTGCCCCTCGCCCGAAGGCGCCTTCTACGTCTACCCGTCCTGTGCCGAGTTGATCGGCAAGAAGACCAGGACGGGCAAGGTGATCGACAATGACGAAGCCTTCTGCTCGGAACTGCTCGACGCCGAAGGCGTGGCGGTGGTGTTCGGCTCGGCTTTCGGCCTCGGTCCGAATTTCCGCATCTCCTACGCCACGTCGGAAACCTTGCTGGAGGAAGCCTGCACGCGCATCCAGCGCTTCACCGCCTCGCTGACCTGATCGACGCAAAGTCGCCAAACGAAAAACCCGGCTGCGGCCGGGTTTTTGTCAGGGGGCCTGTCTCAGCCGCCATATTGCTCCGATGTCACCGCTTCCAGCCAATCCGCATGGACCCCGTCCAGCGCCTCTTGCATGGCGATGTGGGTCATGGCTGTTTTTGTACCGGCGCCATGCCAGTGCTTTTCGCCGGGCGCGAAGGATATGACATCCCCTGCCCTGATCGTCTGGATCGGTTCGCCCCAGGTCTGGGCAAGTCCGGCGCCGGCCGTGACATAGAGCGTCTGCCCAAGCGGATGCGTGTGCCAGTAAGTGCGCGCGCCGGGCTCGAAACTGACCAGCGTCGCCCTCAGCCGAGCCGGTGCCTCTTTCTCGATAATCGGCGTCTGCAGCACTCGCCCGGTGAAATAGGTCCCCGGCGCAATGATCGTCGGCACGCTGCCGCACGCAATGATCTTCATCGTTCAGATCCTCGAACTCGTTGGTCGGACAAGGGCCGCGCGCGACCACTCATGGAGCAGTCTCCCCCTGTGGAGAGGCCATTGCAACAGCTTTAGAATGTTGCCGAGCGACAGCTCCGATTGCGAGCTCAGGCACCGGGCGGTTCCTATGTTAGAATGTCTGAATATCGTCATAAATCGTTGCTTTTTAACCATAAAATCGACACCTCGATCCAGCTGCCAGAAAACAGATCAAGACAATCGCCGCGCTCAGCGTTTGTTAACGGCTCAGGTCCTAGCCATGGCGCGTGCTGTGGGGGCGCGGACATGAGTATCTTGGCGACAATCAAGGATCACAGCGGTCGTGTCTATCGCGGCATCCAGGCTCTGCTCGTGATGAGCATCGCCGCCGCCGGGCTCGCGGCTTTCGTGCTGACGGAGAACGCCTCCCGCGCCGGCGCGCTGACGATGTCGGCGGCATCGACCCTGATGGCGCTTCTGGTCTTGATGTATATGCGCTCGAGCGTCGTCCAGCGCCTGCAATCGGCGGAGGATGCGGAAGCCGAGAAGCACCGCTTTCTCACCGTCGATGCCATGACCGGCGCCATGACCCGGCGCTATTTCATCGAAGCCCTGCGCGAGCGGCTGGGCGGTTTGCGCAACCGTCGCCAGGCAAGCCTGCTTCTGATCGACCTCGATCATTTCAAGCAACTCAACGACACGTTCGGCCATCAGTTCGGCGACCTGGCGCTGGCGCATCTTGTCGGCGAAACGCAGCGCATCTTCGAGGACGGCGTTATCGGCCGGCTTGGCGGCGACGAGTTCGGCGTCATGGTTCCGCATGGCGACGTCGCCGTCATCAATAAGGACGTGCGCCGGCTGCTCGATGCGATGCGGACCGGCAAAAGACATGAAGGCAAGATCATTCCGCTGTCGATCTCGGTGGGTGTGGCGCTTGCGCCGCTGCATGCTTCGAACGGCGCTGAGTTGATGCTGCTAGCCGACCTTGCACTTTACGAAAGCAAGGCCGGCGGGCGCGGGCGCGTCACGGTCTTCGACGAGGAGATGCTGTCGGACAAACGCTATCGCCGGCTGGTGGAACGCGAGCTGCGCGCCGCGATCTATCTCGGCGAATTGGAGCTGCATTACCAGCCGATCGTCGATCCCGATGGCTCGGTCGACGCGCTGGAGGGATTGATCCGCTGGCGCCATCCCGTGCGCGGCTTGATCTCGCCGGCGGAATTCGTCCCGATCGCCGAGCGCTCGACCCTGATCGATATGATCGGCGAATGGGTCTTCAAACGCGCCTGCGCCGATATCGGGCATTTTCCCGGACGGCGCATCTCGATCAACGTCTCCGGCGAGCAGCTGAAGCGCGATGAGATCGTGACGATGTGCGACAGGATCCTACGCGAATCCGGCCGGTCCGCCTCGCAATTTATCATCGAGATCACAGAGACAGTGGCGACGGCCGCGACGCCCGAGGTCCTCAGGCGCCTGGAGGCGCTGCGCGGCCTCGGCTTCCACATCG
Organism: Mesorhizobium sp. WSM4976; assembly: GCF_029625685.1. Classification (NCBI taxonomy): domain Bacteria; kingdom Pseudomonadati; phylum Pseudomonadota; class Alphaproteobacteria; order Hyphomicrobiales; family Phyllobacteriaceae; genus Mesorhizobium; species Mesorhizobium sp. WSM4976. Next base: position 85,493 of record NZ_JARTVT010000019.1, on the reverse strand, counting down.
CGCTCGACGACTTCGGCACTGGACATTGCGGTTTCAATTATCTGAAGTCGCTGCCCATCGACAGCGTCAAGATCGACCGCTCCTATATCCGCAGCCTCGCCCATGACCAGGTGGCGCAAATCTTCGTTTCGGCGCTTGCACAGATCGCCCGCATCCAGGAGATCGCCATCGTCGCGGAGGGCGTCGAGACCGAGCAGGAATTCACCCTCGCCCGAACAGCCGGCTGCAGCCGCTTCCAGGGCTATTTCTTCGGCAAGCCGGCGCCACGCGACAAGGCAAGCGCCTTGTGTGTCGCCGGCCGCGAGCCGCTCGCCCTCACGGCCTGACAAACCCAAGCCGGCGAACATCCTATTTCTCTTGCCCTCCCGGCGAACCCGTGTGACGATGGCTTTGGGAAGGGGTGGATAAACCCCGCTCGCGACGGCCGAACAGGCCGGCCGCCGCTCTGCATAGGGTGCGATCGGACGCAAAACCGGTTTCCACTTTTGCTGATCGCTCTCTTGGGAAACGCCTGAGTGGAGGTCAGCCATGGGTACTCGCGCCGGAGGACGACGCACGGGACCGAAATGCATCGTCATAGTCGGTCCCTTTGCAAGCGGTAAGACGACACTTCTCGAAGCAATCCTCGCCCGCACGGGCGCCATTCCCCGCCAGAACCCCGTTTCATCGGGCAACACCGTCTCCGATCATTCGCCCGAAGCCCGCGCCCACGCCATGAGCGTCGAGGCGACCTTCGCCACCACCGATTTCATGGGCGAGCAGATCACCTTCGTCGATTGCCCCGGCTCCATCGAATTTGCCTTCGAGGCCGAGCCCGTGCTTGCCGCTTGCGACCTTGCGGTCGTCGTCGCCGAGGCCGACGAGAAGAAGATCCCGGCGCTGCAGCTCATCATGCGCAAGCTCGACGATCTCGCCATTCCTCGCATCCTGTTCCTGAACAAGATCGACAAGGCGATTGCGGGCGTCCGCGAGACGCTGAAGATGCTGCAGCCAGCAAGTTCTGTACCGCTGCTCTTACGCCAGATTCCGGTGCGCAAGGATGGCATCGTGATAGGCTCGATCGATCTGGCGCTGGAACGTGCCTACATCTATCGCGAATACGCCGAAAGCCAGGTCGCCGAGATCCCGAACGACGACAAGGCGCGCGAGCTGGAAGCGCGTTTCTCCATGCTGGAGACGCTTGCCGATCACGACGATCACCTGATGGAGCAATTGCTGGAGGAGATCGAGCCGCCGAAGGACGCGATCTTCGACGATCTCTCGGCTGACCTGCGCGCCGGCGCGGTAACGCCGGTGCTGATCGGCACGGCTGAGAAGGGCAATGGCGTGCTGCGTCTGTTGAAAGCCATTCGGCATGACGCGCCGGATGTCGAGGCGACGAGGAAGCGCCTTGGCGCGCCGGAAGACCAGTCGGTGGTGCAGGTGATGAAGACCATCCACACCGCGCATGGCGGCAAGCTTTCGGTGTCGCGCGTGCTTTCAGGCCAGTTGGCCGACGCGGCCGAGCTTTTCCTTTCCAACGGCGACGCGACGAAGGTATCCGGCATCTATAGGATGCTCGGCAAGGACCAGATCAAGCAGACATCCGCCAAGGCGGGCGACACCGTCGCGCTCGGCAAGCTCGACAACGTCAAGACCGGCCAGACGCTGAGTTCGGCCAAGGGCGGTGTCCGGCCATTGGTAACGTTGGAGCCGCCACAGCCCGTCTTTGCCTTCGCGCTTCGCCCGAAGGAGCGCAAGGACGAGGTCAAGATGTCGGCGGCGATCCAGCGGCTGGCCGAGGAGGACCCATCACTCAGCCTGCGCCACAACCAGGACTCTGCCGAAACCGTCCTGTCGGGCCACGGCGAGATGCATCTGCGCGTGGTGCGCGAGCGCCTCGAGGGCAAGAACCAGATTCCGATCGAGGGCCACGCCCCTGCAGTGCCCTACCGCGAGACGATCCGCAAATCGGCACAGCAGCGCGGCCGCCACAAGAAGCAGTCCGGCGGCCACGGCCAGTTCGGCGACGTGGTGATCGAGATCAAGCCGCTGCCGCGCGGCTCCGGCTTCCAGTTCTCCGACACCATCACCGGCGGCGTGGTGCCGAAGACTTACATCCAGTCGGTCGAGACCGGCATCCGCGACTATCTGAAGACCGGCCCGCTCGGCTTTCCGGTCGTCGATGTCGCCGTCAACCTGTCGGACGGCTCCTACCATGCGGTCGACTCCTCCGACATGGCCTTCCAGATGGCGGCCAAGCTCGCGATGAAGGAAGGCATGGCTGCCTGTTCGCCGGTCCTGTTGGAGCCGATCATGAAGGTCGAGATCGTCACGCCTTCCGACGCGACCTCGAAGATCATAGCCCTGATCCCGCAGCGGCGTGGGCAGATCCTCGGTTATGACGCACGGCCAGACTGGCCAGGCTGGGACGTCGTCGAGGCGACCATGCCCCAGGCCGAAATCGGTGACCTGATCATCGAGCTGCGCTCGGCGACCGCCGGCGTCGCCAGCTACAAGGCTATCTTCGACCACATGGCCGAGCTCACCGGCCGCCTTGCCGACGAGGTCATGAACGCCAACGGCAAAGCCGCCTGAACAGGTCGGCGCGGCTGACAGGCTATCTGGCCTGACGGGTTGTCTGCTGATGATGTGAAAACGGCGCCCGGTTCAACCGGACGCCGTTTTTATTGCGGACCGTTTTCCTGGGAGGCAACGGCTGGTCCGCCGCATCCGGACAAATGGTTCGGACGCGGTAGCTGCCTGAGCCCGGCCATTTCGAGTGATGCCCCCATCTCTCGAACCGACCAACCGCGTCCTATGCTCTAGATAAACCATAGACTCCGTCTGCGACATGTTACCCGATGTTACATGTCACTGTTACGTGACGGATTCGGTCGTGTTTTTGCCGGCTCGAAGGAATGCGGGCAACAAAAAAGCCGGATCAATAAAGATCCGGCTGAGTTTGATTGGAAGTGCCGATTAAGGCTAACCTCCAGAGGGGAACACTCGAGGGCGCTAATGGGAGGAGAACGCGCCCTGGAGATGCCACTATATATGTGCTCATCATGCTCAAGAAACAAGCATCTATTTTGCAACACACGCATGCAAAAAGACGCAGGCTGTGGTCCAACCTATTCCAGGAAGCCATAGGACCAGCAAAATTGGGGCGATTCCACCGTATTTTCGGATCAAAAGCGATTGCTGGAATGCAAAATGCGGTCAATTTTGCTCTGAACTTTGTAAACCAGCGAAATGATGCCGACTTCGGCAGGCCAAGTTTATTTTTGCGGCACAGGTGCGCGGATGCGTAGTTTTTCAGCAATCGTCGGTAGCGCGCTGTTTCTGGTCGTCGCGCCGGGCGTCGTGGCCGGGCTGGTGCCGTGGCTGCTGACCGATGACTACCACACGCCACTGTCGGTAGTGCCGGGCTTCGTGGCTGCCGGCTCGATCCTGGTGGTCGTGGCGACCGCGATCCTACTTCATGCCTTCGCCCGCTTCGCGCTTGAAAGTCTCGGCACGCCAGCGCCGGTGGCGCCTACCGAGAAGCTGGTGGTCGGCGGCATCTACCGCCATGTCCGCAACCCGATGTACGTGGCCGTGCTGGCGATCATCCTTGGCCAGGTTCTCATCTTTTCGAGCTGGCCGGTCCTGGTCTACGGCCTTATCGCCGCGGCAGCGATGATCTCCTTCGTCAAGTTCTACGAAGAGCCGACGCTCGCTCAACGCTATGGCCAAGAGTACGAGGTCTACCGCCACGCTGTACCCGGCTGGCTGCCCCGCTTCACACCCTGGCACGGGCAGTAGTCTCCGCCGGCCTTTTCAATAAGACCAGCTGCGTGCCTTCGCGATGATGAAATCGCGAAAAACGTGCAGCTTCGCCTGGTTCTTCATCGCGTCAGGATAGGCGAAATAGGTGTCGAAGGACGGGACCTCGGTCTCGGGCAACAGCTGGACGAGGTTCGTGTCCTTGTTGATCACATAATCGGGCAGCATGGCGATGCCCGCGCCGCCCTGCACCGCCCGCTTGATCGACAGGATGTCGTTGATCTGCAGCGTCGGCACGCGCTGCGCGCCTTCGAAATCGCCCACCGTCTCAAGCCAGTTCAACTCCGACAGATGCGAAGGCACCGGCACGCCGAAAGTTACGATGCGGTGGTTCCTGAGCTCGGCGATCGAGGCCGGCCTGCCGAACTTGGCGATGTAGGACGGCGCCGCGTAGAGGTGGAAATGCACCGTGAAAAGGCGCCGCTGGATAAGGTCGGGTTGCTGTGGCTGGCGCAACCGGATCGCGCAATCGGCCTGGCGCATGGTGAGGTCTAGTTCCTCATTGGCCAGGATCAGTTGCAGGCTGATCTCGGGATAGAGCTCGATGAATTCCTGGACGCGCTCGGTGAGCCAGCCGGCGCCCAGCCCCACCGTGGTCGTCACACGGAGCACGCCCGACGGTCGGTCCTTGGTCTCGGTCAGCCTGGTCTTGATGGTTTCCAGCTTCATCAGCACGTCATGCGCCGTGCGGAACAGCATCTCGCCCTGCTCGGTCAGCACCAGGCCGCGTGCATGACGATGGAACAGCGCGACGCCGACATCATGCTCCAGCGCGCTGACCTGCCGTGAAATGGCTGACTGCGACAGATGCAGCGTCTCGGCGGCATGGGTGAACGACCCAGCCTCCGCCGCTGCGTGAAATACGCGTAATTTATCCCAGTCCAGCGCCATGATTCCCCTCGCGTTGCGTTTGGCGTCTGAATGAAAAATCAGGCTTTTAAACGGCTTTTTTCAGCCGATTTGTCACTCCGCCGCTTCGCGGTGAACCTCGATGCCAGCCAGATATTTTTCCGCCTCGAGCGCCGCCATGCAGCCAAGCCCCGCAGCCGTCACCGCTTGGCGATAGACATCGTCGGTTACGTCGCCGGCCGCGAATACGCCGGGCACGTCGGTGCGGGTCGAATCCGGCGCCGTCCACAGATAGCCGTTCGGCTTCTGCTTCAGCTTGCCGACGAACAGCTCGACCGCCGGCGCATGGCCGATCGCGACGAAGACGCCGTCGACCGGCAGCTTCGATTCCTGGCCGGTCACGACGTTGCGCAGCGTCAGACCTTCGACGGAAGGCGGCAACGGCGCCTTGCCTGGACGTCCCGTGATTTCGTCCACCACCGTGTCCCAGATGACGCGGACATTGTCCTTCGCAAGCAGCCGCTCGCGCAGGATGCGCTCGGCGCGGAAATCGCTGCGCCGATGGATGACGGTGACGCTCTTGGCGAGGTTCGACAGATAGAGCGCTTCCTCGACCGCGGAATTTCCGCCGCCGACCACCGCGACGTCCTTGCCGCGGTAGAAGAAGCCGTCGCAGGTGGCGCAGGCCGAAACGCCGAAGCCCATGAAGGTCTGCTCCGACGGGATGCCAAGCCACTTGGCTTGCGCGCCGGTGGCGATGATCAGCGCATCGGCCGTGTATACTGTGCCGGAATCGCCGGTGGCGCGGAATGGCCGCACATTGAGGTCGACCTCGGTGATGATGTCGTTGATGATATCGGTGCCGACATGCTCGGCCTGCGCCAGCATTTGGCTCATCAGCCAGGGGCCTTGGATCGGATCGGCGAAGCCCGGATAGTTCTCGACATCCGTGGTGATCATCAATTGGCCGCCCTGCTGCAGGCCAGCGACCAGCATCGGCTTCAGCATGGCGCGGGCGGCATAGATCGCCGCCGTGTAGCCGGCCGGGCCGGAACCGATGATAAGAACGGGCGCATGTTTGGTGTTCATGAAAAAGTCCCCTGCGGCTCATGGCCGTGGTTTGTCGCGAGTAATGTAAGTGTTGCCCGCTGAGCCAGCAAGGCAAGTTGGCCTTCGTCCCCGGAAAGCTTCATCCCCGACATATCGGGCCATATCGTCGACCGTCATCAGTGCATGACGCCCAGAGGGGGCGCAGTCCGGGCATCATCACTTGCATCAAACACGGAGAAAATCTTCGGAAAGCTATGGCCACCGGGGCGAAACCAAATTACAAAATCGCGAAAGATTCTTGCGCGAAAGCCCTTCATGCCGCTCAAAGCCGATCTCGACGCCATCGACTGGAAGATCTTGCGCGAATTGCAAAGCGACGGGCGCATGACCAATGTCGAATTGTCGAGCCGGGTCGGCATCTCGGCGCCGCCTTGCCTCCGCCGCGTCAGACGGCTGGAAGAGGCCGGCATCATCCGCGGTTACCGCGCACTGCTGAACGCGCCGGCGCTCGGCATGGACGTCGTCGCCTTCTGCCTGATCGGCCTGCATCATCAGGCCGATGCCGAACTGAAGACCTTCGCCGAACGCACGCGCGGCTGGCCGATCGTCCGCGACGCCTGGATGGTCTCGGGCGAATCCGATTTCCTGCTGCATTGCGTGGCGAGCGACCTCGGCACCTTCCAAACCTTCGTCATCGAGGAGCTGGCTTCGGCCCCGAACGTGGACACGGTGCGCACCGCCTTGACCATCCGCCGCGTCAAGGATGAGGGGCTTGTGGCTTTCTAATCCTTGGACAGCTCGACAATTGCATCACACAGTCTGCGATGGTCATTGCCCGTCGTCAGCTTGCGGGTGGTGAAACCGCCATCGGGCGTCTTTCGGTTGAACCTGCCGCCGACAAGCCAGCCTTCCGCCAATCCGGCTCTCCGGCCGGCTTCCATGTCGTCGGCCTTGTCGCCAACAATGATCGATCCGGAGATGTCGAGGCCCAGCAAATCTCTAGCGTGTAGAAGCATTCCCGCATTGGGCTTACGCATCGGATGATCGCCGATCGCCAGTTCACCTTTGCCGCTCGAATGATAGGCGCAGGCAAGCACGAGATCGATTTGACATCCGTGCCCATCAAGAAGGGCCAGCAACCGGGCATTCACGGCGGCGAATTCCGACCAGCCAAAATACCCGCGGGCAATGCCCGATTGGTTCGAGACGATGATTGCGGGCAAGCCGGCAAGGTTAGCCGTCCGGATTACGGGCAGCATTTCCGGCCGCAGCACGACATCCGCAGGATCGCTCGGATAGCCGGTATCGACATTGATCGTGCCGTCACGATCCAGGAACAGCGCCGGCCGGCCAGCCGGAAACGTCCTGTCGCCGATCCGTTCAACCCATAGGCCCGGCTCGGCCAGGGGAAAGCCTTCGCTCTCAGTCATTGCTGAGACGCGCTTCGACCGCCTCGCAAAGATGGTGGTAGAGGCACAGATGCCCCTGCTGGATGATCGGCGTCGAGGTCGATGGCACGTTGAGCAGGATGTCGGTGAGCGGCTTGAGCTTGCCGCCGGTCTCGCCAGTCAGGCTGATCACCGTCATCCCCATCGCGCGCGCCTGCTCGGCCGCGGCCAGGATGCTCGGCGAATTGCCGCTGGTCGAGATCGCCAGCAGCACCGCGCCTTCCGATCCATGCGCTTCGACCTGGCGCGAGAACACCGTGTCGAAGCCGTAATCATTGCCCCAGGCGGTCAGCACCGCGGCGTTGGCCGGCAGCGCGATGACGTTGTAGGCCTTGCGCTCCTTCAGGAACCGGCCGACCAGCTCGCCGGCGATGTGGATGGCATCGCTGGCCGAGCCGCCATTGCCGCAGATCAGCAGCGCCTTGCCTTGCGAAAGCGCGGTCACGACCGTGCTCACCGCGCGCTCCATCTCGCCGGTGAGGTCGCGCTCGACCATCGCCGAGATCACCTCCGCGGAGCGGAGCAGATAGTCGTTCAAATCGGACATGAGATCCTCAGTTTGCGGCACGCAGCCTGCCGATCGTGTTCGTCGTGCTCTTACCGGCGAGGAGGTCGACCAGCACCACGCGCCCGCCCGCCTTCTGCACCACATCGGCGCCGACCACGGTCTCGATCGTGTAGTCCGCGCCCTTGACCAGGACGTCGGGCAGCAGCGCCTTGATCAGCTTGAGCGGCGTATCTTCCTCGAAGATGACGACGGCATCGACCGAGGCAAGTGCTGCCAGCACGCAGGCGCGGTCATGCTGGTTGTTGACCGGACGCCCAGGCCCTTTCAGCCGGCGCACTGAGTCGTCGCTGTTGAGGCCGAGCACCAGCCGGTCGCACTGGCTGCGCGCGGCATGCAGCAGGCTGACATGGCCGGCATGCAGGATATCGAAGCAGCCATTGGTGAAGCCGACCGTGAGGCCCTCTTCCTTCCAGGCAGCGACCATCCTGGCCGCGGCATTGGCGTCAAGAATGGCATCGGTATGGCTCGTCGGCCCATGCGAGCGGAACAGCGCGCCGGACAGTTCCTCGACATTCAATCGTGCGGTGCCGCGTTTTCCCACCACGACGCCGCCAGCCGCATTGGCGATGATGGCGGCATGCACCCGGTCGGCGCCAGCGGCGAGCGACAGCGCGAAGCTCGCAATGACCGTGTCGCCGGCGCCGGAAACGTCGAACACTTCGCGCGCCTGGGTGGAGATATGGCGCGCATCCTCGGCGGATACGACGCTCATGCCTTTCTCGCTGCGCGTGGCGACGATGAACTCGAAATCATGCTCGGCGATCAGGTCGCGCGCCGCTGCCACGATCTCGTCGTCGCCGAACACCTTGCGCCCGACCGCCTCGCCAAGCTCCTTGCGGTTCGGCGTCACCGCCGTAGCACCTGCATAGCGGGCGTAATCGCGCCCCTTCGGGTCGACCAGCACCGGCTTGCCGGCATCTCGGCAGATCGCGATCAGCTCGCCGGCGACGCCGTCGAGCAGAATGCCCTTGCCGTAATCGGAAAGGATGACGATGTCGGCGCGGCCAAGCGCGGCCTGGAAATGATCGATGAGCTTCGCCCGCTCAGCGGAAGTGAGCGGCTTGATCTCTTCCTCGTCGAAACGCAGCACCTGCTGGTTGAGGGCGCTGAAGCGGCTTTTCGACGAGGTCATGCGGTCCTGGCGCTGCAGAAGCCCGTCCGTGTCGACGCCGATCTCGCTGAGCATGCGCATCAGATTGTTGCCGGCCTGGTCGGCGCCGATCACCGAAATGGGTATGGCGGCCCCGCCCAGCGAAAAGATGTTTGAGACGACGTTGCCGGCGCCACCCATGTTCAGCGTTTCTCCCCGTCCATGCAGCACGGGGATCGGAGCCTCCGGCGAGATGCGTTCGATCACGCCGCTGACGAAACGGTCGAGAATGAAATCGCCCACGACCAGCACGGTGACCTCGCCGAACCGGGCAATGGTGCGATGCAAAGGTTCCGGAGAGGGCGGATTGTGCTTGATCATCTCACTGGCGCGCCTGAGGGCGGGATCTGGTCGGTTCGAAGCGCCGGAATTGCAGCGCCCATCGTATTTGCGATGCCGATATACCGCAATTCGGGCTAGCGCAACGGCAGGCTGCGAACCAGGCAGACGGAACGGGCGCGAGTGAAGCGGGAGCTTTGCGGCGCGACTATGGCCGAGCATTGCCGGCTTTGCCCGCGAACGTGCTTTATCGACACTCCGGCCCACCTCCCCTATAAGAGCCGGAATCGGCAACGGAGCAAGGCTGAAAAGCATGATCATCGTCACGGGCGGCGCCGGCATGATCGGCTCCAACATCGTCGCCGCTCTCAATGCCGAGGGGCATGACGACATCGTCGTGGTCGACGATCTCACCGACGGCCACAAGATCGCCAACCTCGCCGACCTTCGCATCGCCGACTATCTCGACAAGGACGATTTTCTCGCCCAGCTCGCGAATGGCGCGCTCGGCCGCATAGATGCGGTCTTCCACCAGGGCGCGTGCTCGACCACCACTGAGTGGAACGGGAAGTTCATGATGGACGTGAACTACACCTACTCCAAGCGGCTGCTGCATGCCTGCCTCGCCTTGCGCGTGCCCTTTCTTTATGCCTCCTCTGCATCGGTCTATGGCGGCGGCAGCGAGTTCCGCGAGGAGCCCGCGTTCGAGCGCCCGCTCAACGTCTATGCCTATTCGAAGAAGCTGTTCGACGACTACGTCCGCCGTAACGTCGACGCCGACCATTCACAGGTAACGGGGCTGCGCTATTTCAACGTCTACGGACCGCGCGAGGCGCACAAGGGCGCCATGGCCTCCGTCGCCTTCCATCTCTTCAACCAGGTCGAGCGCGGCGAGAATCCCAAACTGTTCGGCGCCTATGGCGACTTCGGCCCGGGCGAACAGAGCCGCGACTTCATCCATGTCGGCGATGTCGCGGAGGTCAATCTGTGGCTGTGGAAACGCGGCTTGAGCGGCATCTTCAACTGCGGCACCGGCCGCGCGCAGCCGTTCCGCGCCATCGCCGAGGCGGTGATCGACACACTGGGCAAGGGGGAGATCGAGTTCATCCCCTTCCCGGACCATCTCAAGGGAAGCTACCAGAGTTTCACGCAGGCTGATATGGCCCGCTTGCGCGCGGCCGGCTACAATGGCCAATTCCGCACAGTCGAAACCGGCGTGAGGGACTATGTCGAATGGCTGAAGGCCCAACGATCCTCGTGATCGGCCCGCGCTGGGTGGGCGACATGGTCATGGCGCAGTGCCTGTTTGCGGCGCTGAAGGAAAAACATCCGCACGCGGCCATCGATGTGCTGGCGCCGGCTTGGGCTGCGCCTTTGGTAAAGCGCATGCCCGAGATACGCAACCAGATTGATTTTCCCCTGATGCCGGGCGCACTCGAATTCCGCAGCCGGCGGCGCTTCGGCCGGCTGCTGCGCGGCCGATACGATATGGCGTATGTGCTGCCGGGAAGCTGGAAATCGGCGCTGATCCCATTCTTTGCCCGCATCCCGCGCCGCGTCGGCAATCTGCGCGAGATGCGCTACGGCCTGCTGACCGACGTGGTGCCGCTGCCCGAGGCGCTGAAGCGGCGCACGGCGCGCGCCTATTTCGGCCTCGCCCGCGGCGGCACCTTTCGCGCGCCGAAGCTCACCGTCGACGAGGCAAACCAAGCCGATCTGCTGGCGCGGTTCGGGCTGACCGGGGAAAAATTCATCGCCCTGATGCCCGGCGCCGAATTCGGTCCGGCAAAACGCTGGCCGAGCGATCACTATGCCGGTCTTGCCCGGGACATGATGGCACAGGGTTTGGGCGTCGTGCTGCTCGGCTCGAAGAACGATGCCGGCGTGACCGGCGAGATCGCGACGCTCGCGCCCGGCGCTATCGACCTTGCCGGCAAGACCCGCCTCGAGGACGCCATCGACCTGATCGGCGCAGCGAAGCTTGCGGTTTCGAACGACAGCGGCCTGATGCATGTCGCGGCAGCTGTCGGCACGCCGATCGTGGCCGTCTATGGTTCGACGTCGCCGGAAAATACGCCCCCGCTCAGCGAGCGCTCCGAACTGATCTGGCTGCATCTGTCCTGCTCGCCCTGCCACAAGAAGGTCTGTCCGCTCGGGCATCTCAACTGCCTTAAGACGCTCGATGTCGCTCGCGTCACTGCCGCGGCCAACCGCCTGCTCAAGGTTCCGGCGGCCGCATGAAAGTGCTGATCGTCAAGACATCGTCGATGGGTGATGTCATCCACACGTTTCCGGCCGTCGAGGACGCGGTGAGAAATCGCCCGGATATCAACTTCGACTGGTGCGTGGAGGAGCCGTTTGCCGGCATCGTGGCGTTGCATCCGGCGATTGGAGTGATCCATAAGGTGGCGGTCCGGCGCTGGCGCAAGAGGCTTTTCGACGGCGTGACGTGGCGTGAGATAGCCGGACTGCGCAGAGCACTCCGTGCCTCCCGCTACGACCTCGTCATCGACGCGCAAGGCTTGTTGAAGTCGGCCCTCGTCGCCATCCAGGCCGGCGCGCCGATTGCCGGTTTCGACCGGGCGAGCGCCCGCGAGCCTTCGGCGACACTGGTCTATCAGCGGAAATTCGCCGTGCCGCGCGACCTGCATGCCATCGAGCGCACCAGGCGGCTATTCGGTCTGGCGCTCGGCTACCGACCTGACCTGTCGACGCTCGACTCCGGCATCGTGCCGCCGGTGCGCGCACTACCCGGCGTTGAAGGCAAAACCGCCTTCCTGCTGCACGGCACCAGCCGCGAAGACAAGAAATGGCCCGTCGAGGATTGGATTGAAACCGCGCGCGAGTTGAACGACCGCCAATTCACGCCGGTGGTTACCTGGTCGAATGAGGGTGAAAAGAAAGTAGCGGAAGCCATTGCCGGCGCCGTGCCAAAGACAGCGCTGGTTGCGAAATCGCCGCTCGCGGATGTCGCCGCGATCCTCGGCCGCGCGACGCTGGTCGTCGGCGCCGACACCGGCCTGACTCACCTCGCCAGCGCCTTCGGCCTGCCGACGGTCGCCATCTTCCTGGCAACCGAACCCGGTCTCACCGGCCCGCGCGGACCGTTCGCATCGACCTTGCTTGCGCCGCCCGGAGGCAAGGTGACGCCGGCTGAGGTGGTTGCGGAGGTTGAACGGCTGCTGGCGCAGCGCGCTATCTCCCCCTTTTGAGGGAGGATGGATTTTCACGGTCTTAGCCGGAGCCCTTCGCGGAGGCTAAGTCGTAGAAAATCCAAGAGAGGGGATTTCGTTGGAAGCCTAGCCCCTCGTCGCACAGCGCTTTTCGCCTCCCTCGCGATTTCTGACACTTAGCCTTCGGCTAAGATGTTGAAATCGCTTTCTCCCCCACAAGGGGAGATTGGAGCTAAATAAACTGCACCTGGACGATCTCATACCCCCGAGCGCCGCCCGGAGCGTTGACCTCGATGGCGTCGCCGACTTCCTTGCCGATGAGCGCTCGCGCGATCGGCGAAGAGATCGAGATGCGGCCGGACTTCACGTCCGCTTCCTGGTCGCCGACGATCTGATAGGTCTTCTTTTCCTCGGTGTCCTCGTCGACGAGCACGACGGTCGCGCCGAACTTCACCTTGTCGCCGGAAAGCTTGGAGACGTCGATGACCTCGGCACGCGCGATCAGATCCTCGAGCTCGTTGATGCGGCCTTCATTGTGGCTCTGCGACTCCTTGGCCGCGTGATATTCGGCATTTTCGGACAGGTCGCCATGCGAGCGCGCTTCGGAGATCGCCTCGATGATGCGCGGACGCTCCTCTTGCTGACGCCAACGCAGTTCTTCCTTCAATGACGCGAACCCCTCGCCTGTCATCGGGACCTTGATCATATGCCTGACCTTTCCTGCCGCCACCCCCGCTTTTCGGGAGCAGCCTTGTCAAATGGGTACAAAAAGAAAACGGTCCGGCAGCCTCGGGCTAACGGAACCGTTTCACCACAATTTCCCTGAATATAGCGATCTTGGCGCGATTTTCACGTGCAAAAATGAAGTTCGGCAAAATGATCACCGCTTTCGCGGACGCCAGCCGGCGGCGAACAACAAAAAGCCGGCTACGATTGCTCGCAGCCGGCCCGAAGAGTTTGCAGCCCTGTTCAGCTCCGCAGGAAATGATCGATCTGTTCGGACAGCATGCCGTATTCGCGCGAGCCCGTGCCGGTCCGCTTTTCGATTTCCTTGAGCTGTTCCTGAGCGCCGGCGAGATCGCCGATCTGCAGATGCGCTTCGCCGAGATATTCGCGCACCAGCGTGTAGTTCGGGTCGATGCGCAGCGCTTCCTCGTAATAGCCAAGGCCGACAGTGACGCGGCCCGAATGGCGATGCGAATAGCCGAGATAGTTGAGGATGCGCGGATCCTGCTTGTTGGCGGCGAGCGTCAGCACCGAGATCGCCTCGTCATAGCGCCCGGCCATCGCCAGATCGTGGCCGGCCTCGTAAATGCTGTCGTCATCCAGCATGCCATATTGCGGCTTCACGCACTTGTTCTTCTTCTTGTCCCAGACCTCATCCTTCTTGCACTGGGTAGTGGTTTGACTGCTTCCGCCGCCACTTTCCCCGGCTGCAAAAGCCGGGGCCACGAACAGCGGCAGCGCCGCAATAGCCATGACTTGAACAAGCAATCGTCTGCGCATCGATGCCTCCGTGAGCGTGACAATGGCAGACTAACGCCGGCCCGATCCGGTTTCATCCCGAAAACTCGTCATCGGCCGAACTATTTTGGACGGCCCGAAAGAGAGCCTTGCCTCCGGACGTGACGCGCGCTGCAAATCCGCTATCATCGGGGCCAAGCGCATCACGTGGAGAAGGACCGTGCAGCAGCGCCTCGAGAAAGAATGGGAGCTTTCCATAGACCCGGACACGGTGCGCCTGTTCATCCTCAAGGCCAAGGCGCTGAGCGCCGCCGTCAACGAGGATTATGACGACGGCGCCGAGCACGAGGTCGAGTTCGACGGCGACGCGCATGCCAGCCATCACCATGACGGCCTTGTCGAGGAAGCTTCGGAAGACCTCACCGAGGAGGAATTCCGCGAGCTGATCAACGATCTCAACATCGACGAAGCGGCCGAACTGATCGCGCTCGCCTGGCTCGGGCGCGGCGACTATGACGTATCCGAATGGGCTGACGCGGTGGCAGCCGCCAAGGAGCGTCCCAAGAAGCGGACGGCCAAATATCTGCTCGGCCTGCCGATGTTGGCCGACTGGCTGGAGGAAGGCCTTGAAGCCATAGGCGCGTAACGCGCCGGTAATCGATTGTGATCGGCAGGGCCGGTGGTGCAAGCAACTTCGCGACGCGACCGCCGTTTCGGGGCGATGGCAACGCTGAGCCTTTCACGACTTTGCAGACTGGCGCTGCCTGTGGCGGCCGCGATCCTGCTGATTTCGCCAGCCTTGGCCAAACACCATTATCGGCACAAAAGACATCTGCCGTCGCCGAGCCAGAGCGCCGCTCCGGCACCGGAAACGCCTCCGGCGACGCCGGTTCCGGTGCCGCGTCCCCAGGATATGGAGAACGGCGCCGATAAGTCCGGGCAAGAAAAAAGCCGCCTCGGCAGCAATGACGACTTCCTCAACCAGGATAAGTCGCATCCGAAATGGGATGCCCGCCCGCCGCGCTCGAAGGGCGCTCAGTCCGCGCCGCGCACCGAATCCGAGCCTGAGACGCCGGATGTCGTGCCGACGCCGCCGGAGAAGCCGGCCGAACTGGAACCGGAGCCGCCGGAAACCGCGCCGCAACCGTCGGAAAAACCCACCCAGCCAGCGGAGGAAACGATGCCTCCCGATCCGCGCTCGGCCGATGTGCCGGCCGACAAGATGCCGGCGGAGGAAAGCGCGTGTCGCGAGCGGCTGAAGGCGCTTGGAGTCGAGTTCGAAGAGCACAAGGCCGAGCACGACGCGGAAATCGGCTGCTCGATCCCCTACCCGATAATTTTGAAGACGCTCGGCAAATCCATTAGTGTCAGTCCCGGCACCGAACTCAATTGCCCGATGGCCGAGGCAGCGGCTCGCTTCATGGCCGATGTCGTCCAGCCCACGGCAAAGGCCGAGCTCGGCGCCGATTTGAAGTCGGTCAACCAGGCCTCGGCCTTCGTCTGCCGCCCGCGCAACGGCACCCGGAAACTGTCAGAGCACGCCTTCGGCAACGCGCTAGACATCGCAAGCTTCACCTTGTCGGACGATAGGAAGATCGAGGTCGGGCCCGCGCCTCCGGAAAAAGATGCGAAGTTCCTCGACGCCGTGCGCAAGGCCGCCTGCGGACCATTCAAGACGGTGCTTGGGCCGGGCGCTGACCCCGACCACGCGCTGCATTTCCATCTTGATCTGGAGCCGCGACGTCATGGCGGCACCTTCTGCCAATAGGCACGATCTCGGAAGTTTCGACTACGTCCCTACAAGAACAGCGCCGCAATTCCGCCCCATGCGTGAATGACGCGCTGATCTTTCCTTTACAATTGACGGTTAACCTTGCGCCATCTGGGGACAGGATGCCTTTCAATGGCCAGAACACTTGGCGCGATGCTTGCCGCGGCGCCGTGGAACAATTTTGCCCGCTTCGCCGCCGGGTTGGTCTCAGCCCTTGCCATCATCACGGTATCGGCCTGCACCACCGGCGACGTGTTTGCGTTGCAGCCGGCTGTCGACGTCGGCAGCCAGACGGCGGCCGTGCCACAGCCCGACGCACCGCAATATTCCGGCATGCAGCGCCTTGTTCCGTCCAATCCCTACATGACCCAGGCCGCCTATCCGCGAATGGACGAGCCGATGTCGCCAGTCGAGCAGATGCCGGCCAGCGAAATCGACTGCCGTAACGAGCTCAAGCGGATGGGAGTCGTCTACCAGGACATCCAGCCGATCCACGAAGGCCAGTGCGGCATCGACTATCCGGTGAAGGTGACGGCGATCGGCAGCGTCGCAATGAAGCCGGCGGCGACGCTGACTTGCAACATGGCCGCCACCTTCGCCGCCTGGACGAAGAATGAGCTGCAGCCGGCCGCCCGCTGGCGCTACTTCTCCGGCGTCAGGGCAATCCACCAGGGCTCCAGCTATTCCTGCCGCAACATCGCCGGCGAAGGTGTGCTGTCCGAACACGGCAAGGGCAACGCGCTCGACGTCATGAGCATCGAGCTCAACAATGGCGACGACATCGACGTGCGCAAGCCCGGTTGGTTCGCCTTCCGAACCCGTGGCTTCCTCAACAATGTTCGCGCCGACGGCTGCCAGTATTTCACCACGGTGCTCGGCCCCGGCTACAATTACGACCACCGCAACCATTTCCATTTCGACATCAAGAACCGCAAAAGCGGCTACCGCGCCTGCCGCTGACTTGTGGCGATCGCGAGGCAGCCCGCTCCATCTCATCGAGGTCTGCCCAAAAACGGCCAACACCGCATAAAATGGTCGCGCATGGATTTGGGAGCGGGTTGTCGTGGGTGAGCGAAGCCTGACGCGGCGGGCGGCCATCTGGCTTGGGGCGGTTTGCGCCTTCTATCTGGCGCTCGCCTATATAGCCGCGCCGGAATTCTGGATCTGGCGGGAGCGCGGCTTCCGCACCCGCCCCTTCGAGATGGTGACGCATACGCCACAGGGCATTCCCGGCGATCCGATCAATGTCGGCGTTGTTGGTACTGAGAAGGAGGTGGTCCACGCCTTCGCGGTCGCGGGCTGGGATACGGCCGATGCCGTCACGCTCAGGACCGCGATCGACATCGGAGAAAGCGTCCTGTTTTCCCGTCCCTACCCCGATGCGCCGATGAGCCGCCTTTTGTTCGAAGGCCGCGCCCAGGACCTTGCCTTCGAGAAACCGGTCGGCGGCAGCGCCGACCGGCGCCACCACGTCCGCGTCTGGCAGACAGACACTGTCGGCGACGACGGCCGCCCGCTTTGGCTGGGCGCCGCGAGCTTCGATCGCGGCGTCGGCCTCAGCCACGACACGGGCGCCATTACCCACCATATCAGCCCGGACATCGACGCCGAGCGCGACTTCCTGATCGGCGGCCTGAAGGCCGACGGTCTGCTTACCTCAACCAGCGAGATACCGGGGATCGGTGCCACCAGGACGGGACGCAATGGCGGCGGCGATCCCTACTTCACCGACGGCACGGCCGTGATCGGCGTGTTGAGCGCACAGCAGTGACGGCACGACGAAGCCGAGAGGCGGCGCAGACCGTCATGCGGATGGGGGCCCGGTCCGCGGCTTCAGGCTGTCCCTTATGGCTTTCGCCTCCCGGACGAGCGACGACCAGTTCGATCCAAGCAGCGAGATCAGTTCCAGCGCCTGCGCCTCGGTAATACCAGTCTCCTCCAGAAGCTTCTGGACGAGGCTGCGTTTCGGTTCGAGCGCCATTGGGCAATCCCCCGCAAGCTGTTCTAACTATATCATTTGATATTGGTTCCACTCTATCCCATTGATTTTGCATGATCCGCTTTTTTGATTTCGTGGCGGTATCCTACCCGAGTGCCAAACTCGCCACGGCCTGCTGACGCGTCCTGCCGAACGACCGTTCGGAAGCCGCCGGGTCGCGCGCCAAAGCTGTCATGTTCCAAAAATACCGGCAGGCTATTTTCGAATGCGCTGCAGCAATGCTATTGACCGCGCATGCTTTATGTTGAAATCGCCGTCGTGGCCGTCCTCATTCTGGTGAACGGCCTCTTGTCGATGTCGGAGCTAGCCATCGTCTCGTCGCGGCCCGCCCGCCTCAAGGCGATGATCGACCGCAACATCAAGGGCGCCGGCCGCGCGCTGGCACTGGGTTCCAATCCCGGCAAGTTCCTGTCCTCGGTGCAGATCGGCATCACACTCGTCGGCGTTCTCTCAGGCGCCTTCTCGGGCGCCACGCTCGGCGAAAGGCTGGCGCAATATCTGGCGTCGACCGGCATCCGCGAAAACATCGCCGACCCCGTCGGTGTTGGCATCGTCGTCGCTCTGATCACCTATGCCTCGCTGATCGTCGGCGAGCTGGTGCCGAAGCAGATCGCGCTCAAGGACCCGGAACGCGTCGCGGTCAGGGCCGCGCCGGCAATGACGATCCTCGCCACCGTCTCGGCGCCGCTCGTGTTCCTGCTCGACCTCTCCGGCCGCGCCGTGCTGTGGCTGCTCGGCCAGGCCGGCGAGGCGGAAGAGAAGGTCACCGACGAGGAGATCAAAATGCTGGTCGCCGAGGCCGAGCATCACGGCACCATCGAATCCGACGAGCGCCGCATGATAGCCGGCGTCATGCGCCTCGGCGACCGCGCCGTGCGCGCCGTGATGACGCCGCGCACGGAGGTCGACTGGCTCAACCTGCAATCCGACGAGACGGTGACCCGAAAGCTCTTGATGGAAACGCAGCACTCGCGGCTGCCCGTCGGCGACGGCAATGTCGACGCCATGGTCGGTGTCATCCAGACGCGCGATGTGCTGGCAGCCCTTCTGGCCGGAAGGGTTTTGGATCCGCGCCAGCATGTGCGCGCCGCCCCCATCGTGCATGACCAGGCCGACGCGCTCGACGTGCTGCAGAAGCTCAGGGAATCGGATGTGCCGATGGCGCTGGTCCATGACGAATACGGCCATTTCGAAGGCATTGTCACGCCGGCCGATATCCTCGAAGCGATCACTGGCGTGTTCCGCTCCGACCTCGATGCGGGCGAGGAGGAAAACGCCGTCAAGCGCGACGACGGCTCCTGGCTGCTCGCTGGCTACATGCAGGCCGACGAGATGGCCGAGGTGCTGGGCATCGACCTGCCCGAGAACCGCGACTACGAGACCGTCGCCGGCTATGTGCTGTCGCATCTCCACCACCTGCCGACGACCGGCGAGTGCGTCGACGCGCAAGGTTGGCGCTTCGAGGTGGTGGACCTCGACGGCCGCCGCATCGACAAGCTGATCGCCACCCGGCTGCCCGACGGTCATCGGCAGGTCGTGCGCTGAGGGGAACCTTAGCGTCAACTTGCGGTTTCAGGTCATGGGGAAAAATCCATGGCCGACAACAAGCAAGAACGCGACGAGCGACTGAAGGCAGAGAAGGAATTCCGGGTCCGGTTTCTCGTGAAGGAGACCGGGATCACCGAGGCCCAGGCGCGCGAACTTGTCGAGATGATCGGCATCGACGCCAACTCGCTTCTTCGGGAGGCGCGGCTGTTGAAGAAGAAATAGATGGAGTTCGCCCCTACGCAAATTGACTCGTAACGGTCACGTTTCGAGCACTACGTTCATTCGTCGTCCGTACCGAACAGAGGCAAGCGGACGCTGGAGGCGGCCGTCATGCTTTCGTCTCTGTCAAGGGAGGCAAGCATGTCGGCATACGGCGGGCGTATTCCGCCGAGCTCGACGTCAAAAAAAGCCTTGAACGACTACTGCGCGAGGCACCAGATCGCACGATAGGCAGCTCGGTACTAGCACTAAAAAAAGGGGGCGGCGCCCGGCGCCGCCCCTTTCTTACTGGGAGGACAAACTCAATTGATCGCTTAGGCGGCCTGGGCTTCGCCGGCGATCGCATCGGCTGCACGCGCCGCCTTCAGCACTTTCGCCCACCAGGCGACGTCGTTGACAAGCGCCGCGGCCGACTGGTTCAGATGCTCGAGGTCCTCGAGCTTCTTCTCGCCCTGGCGGACCGCAAGGAAATCGCCCCAGGCGATGTGGACGGCCGACTTGACCGGAGCCATCTGCAACTCGACGGCGATCAAGCGGAGCTGTTCGACCGCGCGTGCGCCGCCGACCGAGCCATAGCCGACAAAGCCGGCCGGCTTCTTGTTCCATTCATTGGCGGCGTAATCGATGGCGTTCTTCAGGACACCAGTCGGAGCGTGATTGTATTCGGCGGCGGTGAAGATGAAGCCGTCGAACTCGGCGACCTTCTTCTGCCAGCGCTGCGCCACTTCGTTCTGCGACGGCGCCCAGGCGGAGGATGCGACCTCGTCGAAGAAAGGCAGCGGCCAGTCGCGCAGATCGACAATCTCGACGTCGATATCGGCATGGGTCTTGGCGATCTTGGCGATCCACTGCGCCGGCACGTCGGCGAAGCGGGCGGCGCGCGTCGAACCGACGACAATGGCAATTTTGGGCTTGGACATAAGGGGCTCTCCTTGCGGGAATTTCTGGTATCGTTTGGATACCGGCGCTATATGTGATACTGACAAATCAGCGCGCAAGGGGGCACGTTTATGTTACTGAGGCACCCGCATATCACCGAAGACTGCCGAGCCGTGTCGGAAATCCTGCAACGGGTCGGCGACAAATGGACCGTGCTCGTGGTTGGCAAGCTGGGCGACGGCGCGCTGCGCTTCAACGAATTGCGCGCCGCTGTCGGCGGCATTTCGCAGAAGATGCTGACAACTACCTTGCGCGGTCTGGAACGCGACGGGTTCGTGACGCGAAAAGTGTTTCCGACCATTCCGCCACGTGTCGATTACGAGCTGACCGAGCTCGGCCACGAGCTGCTCGTGCCGGTCGGCGCGCTCGGCGAATGGGCGCGCAAGAATACCAATCGGGTCCGCGAGGCGCGCGCGAAATTTGACAGCCAGCAGGTCTGAAACCCTTGTGGTTCAAAGGTTTCTGAACCGTCGGATGAACAATGCGGCTCGGCGCCGGGGCTTTCGTACCTTCCGTCTTTGATCGGATTTGCAGCGGCTCCGCAGCCAGCCTCGCAAGTGCCTGCATGCATCCGTCTCGACAAGGGTGACTGTCTTTAGCCGGCCACCGATCAGGCACTTCGAATGGTGCCGCCGCAGCACGTCGTCGAGCAGCTTTCCAACTGCACCGGCCTCCTATCCGCCGCCTTGAGACCTCTCGAGCAGGCGACTCGCGGAAGGTCTTTCCTGACCTCCGTGTAGGCCGTTATGCCGAGCAGGCAGACCAGCGCGATAAGAGCCGTCACGAGCCAGCCGTTCAGTATGTGTTGACGCATTGTTTTCCCCTCGCAGCCACAAACTGGGGCGCGAAAGCAACCATTGGATGTCGCACAGCGCATCTCCCGCGCGGGCGTCGTTACAAAACGGCAAGTTTTGCGGAATCAGCTCTCGGCCGGAACCGGCTTCGGCTTGCCCTCGCCGTCGAGCGCCACCATGACGAAATCGGCATGGGTGACCTTCTCCATCAGGTCGGAAAGGTAGCGCTGCGCCCAGGCCTCGACCTTGAGCACCATGGAAGTGCGGCCGACGCGCTCGACATGGGTATAGATGCAGAGCGTGTCGCCGATCTTCATCGGCTTGGCGAAGGACATCTCCTTGACCGCGGCGGTGACGACGCGCCCCTTGGCACGCTCGGCGGCGCGGATGCCGCAGGCAAGGTCCATCTGCGCCATTACCCAACCGCCGAAGATGTCGCCGGCGGCATTGGCGTCGGACGGCATGGCAAGCGTGCGCAGCGTGAGGTCGCCGAGGGGTTTTCCGTCCGCGTAATGCACCATAGGAAAGTCCTCCAGCCGCTGCTTTCCTGAACCCGTACCAATGCGATTGCGTTGTCGCAAGCTCTGCTGAAAGCGAAAACTGCGCCGCCGGAGCAGTCGCTTTTTTCACAAGCCATGCCGGAAGGTCCGGCGACGACGTGAACCGGCAATGTCTAGGCTAGACCGCGAATTTCGGAGCGCGCCCGCCTGTCATGCAGACTTATGATTTCATCGTCGTCGGCTCCGGCTCGGCCGGTTCGGTCGTGGCCGACAAATTGTCGGCTTCGGGCCGCTTCTCGGTGCTGGTGCTGGAAGCCGGCGGAACCGACCGGCGCTTCTACGTCCAGATGCCGCTCGGCTACGGCAAGACTTTCTTCGACCCCATCGTCAACTGGAACTACAAGGCCGAGCCGGATCCGGGCCTCGCCGGCAATGCCGACCACTGGCCGCGCGGCAAGCTGCTCGGCGGCTCGAGCTCGATCAACGCCATGGTCTTCATCCGCGGCGCGCGCGAGGATTTCGACGCCTGGGCCGCCGCCGGCAATCCCGGCTGGAGCTATGACGACCTCCTGCCCTCCTTCAAGGCGATGGAAGACAACGCGGCCGGCGCCGACCGGTGGCGCGGTGTCGGCGGCCCCCTGCATGTCACCGATTGTTCGCGCGCGGTGCACCCGCTGACCAAGCGCTATCTCGCCGCCGCCGAGCAGGCCGGCCTCCCCTTCAATCCCGACTTCAACGGCGCCTCCCAGGAAGGCGTCGGCGTCTACCAGATAACGACCAAGAACGGCCGCCGCATGTCGGCCGCCCGCGCCTTCCTGCGGCCGGCGATGAAGCGCGGCAACGTCCGTGTCGAGACCAACGCGCTGGCGACGAAAATCCTGTTCGAAGGCACGCGCGCCGTGGGCATCGAATATGAGCAGAACGGCGAGAAGAAAACTGCTCGCGCCGGCCGCGAGGTGATCCTCTCGGGCGGCTCGATCAACTCGCCGCAGCTGCTGCAGCTCTCCGGCGTCGGGCCGTCGGCGCTGCTTGGCAATTTGGGCATCCCGGTCGTCGAGGCCAACGACAATGTCGGCGCCAATCTTCAGGACCATGTCGGCATCAACTACACTTTTAAAGGCAAGCTGCCGACGCTGAACCAGATCCTGCGGCCCTGGTGGGGCAAGCTGCTCGTCGGCATGCAATACATCCTGCTGCGCTCCGGACCGTTGTCGCTGTCGATGAACAATGCCGGCGGCTTCTTCCGCACCGACGCCTCGATGGAGCGGCCGAATATGCAGCTCTATTTCCAGGCCTTCTCGACCGTCATCCCGAAGAGTGGTGAACGTCCGATCCTGACGCCCGACCCCTGGCCGGGGTTCTCGATCGGTCTGTCCAACTGCCGCCCGTCGAGCCGCGGCGAGATCATGATCCGCTCAAGCAATCCGCGCGACTATCCGAGGATCACGGCCAATGCCTACTCCACCAATGCTGATGTCGACGAGATGCTGGCGGCGGTGAAGTTCGTGCGCAGGATCGCCGCGATGCCGGCGATGGCCGACATCATCGAGGAAGAGGTTTTGCCTGGACCGTCAATCACTTCGGATGCCGATCTGATCCAGGACTTCAGGAAACGCTCGGGCACGGTCTATCACCCGGTCTCGACCTGCCGCATGGGGCCGGACGCCGCGCGCGCCGTCGTCGATCCGCGACTGAAGGTTCACGGGCTGGAGGGTCTACGCGTCATCGACGCTTCGATTTTTCCCGACAATATCACGGGCAACACCAACGCCGCCTCGATACTGACAGGGTGGAAGGGCGCCGACCTGGTTCTGGAGGATCAGAAATGAAAATCACCGACGTCAAGACCTGGGTTGTCGGCAACCCGCCCCCTGGCATCGGTGGCAAGTATTTCATTTTCGTCAAGATCACAACCGACGGCGGCGTGGTCGGCTATGGCGAAGCCTACAACGCCACCTTCTCGGCGCATGTCACTGCGAAAATGATCGAGGACATGGCCGAGCGGTATCTCGTCGGATGCGACCCGCACGACATCGAGAACTTCTTTCGCCGCGCCTATTCCTCCGGCTTCACCCAGCGCCCCGACGTCTCCGGCATGGGCTGCTTCTCGGCGCTGGAAATGGCCTGCTGGGACATCATCGGCAAGGAGGCCGGCAAGCCGGTCTACAAGCTGCTCGGCGGCCAGGTCCATGAGACGCTGCGCTCCTACACCTATCTCTATCCGCATTCCGGAAGCGTCCATTCTGAGGATGCGCGCGGCCAGAATGTCTACAACGACCCCGACATGGCTGCCGCCTGCGCGCTTGAATATGTCGAGCAGGGCTTCAACGCAGTGAAGCTTGACCCGGCCGGCCCCTACACCGCCTATGACGGCCACCAGCCGCGCCTGATCGACATCGATCTGTCGGCGCGCATGATCAAGGCGATCCGTGAGGCGGTCGGAACGCGGGCCGACATCCTGTTCGGCACGCATGGCCAGTTCACTGCTTCGGGCGCGCTGCGGCTTGCCCGCGCCATCGAGCCTTTCGATCCGCTGTGGTTCGAGGAGCCGGTGCCGCCGGATATGCCGGAGGTGATGGCGCAGGTCGCCCGCGGCACCTCGATCCCGATCGCCACCGGCGAGCGGCTGACGACCAAGTTCGAGTTCGCCCGAGTCATCGAGAACCGCGCCGCCACAATTCTGCAGCCCGATCTCGGCCGCTCCGGCGGCATCCTGGAAACCAAGAAGATCGCCGCCATGGCCGAGGCCTACCACATCCAGGTGGCGCCGCACTGCTATTGCGGCCCGATCGTCGGTGCCGCAAACATCCAACTGGCGGTGACGCTGCCCAACTTCCTCATCCTGGAATCGCTGAAACAGTGGGACGGTTTTCACGCCACGCTGCTCAAGAAGAAGATCGAATGGCAGGCCGGCAACGTGATCCCGTCGAAAGAGCCCGGCCTTGGCGTCGAGCTCGACGAGACGGTCTGCGACGCGCACCCCTATAGCGGCAAGGACCTGCATCTGCAGATGATGCAGACGCCGTTGATGCCATGACCCTCGCTTACGCCTTCATCGGACTTGGTCATCTTGGCGGCAATCTCGCGGCCAGCCTGCTTCGCAACGGCTTTGCCGTCACGGTGTTCGACAGAGACCCGGCGGCGGTCGAGCGCCTTGTCGCGCTCGGCGCCACGGCGGCGACGAGCCCGGCCGAGGCCGCCGCCCGCGCCGGCAATGCGATCACCTGCCTGCCCTCGCCGAAGGTCAGCGAAGCGGTGCTCGCCGGCGCGGACGGATTGCTGCAGGGTCTGCCTAAGGGTAGCACCTGGATCGAGATGTCGACCAATGGCCGCGACGAGATTCTGCGACTTGCCGCGCTTGCTTCGGCAATGGGCATCGAGACGCTGGAATGCCCGGTCACCGGCGGCGTGCATCTGGCGGCCGCAGGCAGGATCACGGCGCTCGTTGGTGGCGACGCCACGCTCTACGAGCGCCATCGCCCGGCCATCGAAGCGATGTGCGCGAAGTCTTTCCTGATGGGGCCCGTCGGCTCGGCTGCGGTCATCAAGGTCATCACCAACATGCTGGCCTTCATCCATCTCGTCGCAGCCGGCGAGGCATTGATGCTGGCCAAGCAAGGCGGCCTCGACCTTGCGCAAGCCTATCACGCGATCGTAGCCTCCTCCGGCAATAGCTTCGTCCATGAGACCGAAAGCCAGCTCGTGCTCAACGGCTCCTACGACATCGGCTTCACCATGGACCTGGCGCTGAAGGATCTCGGCTTCGCGCTCGCCATGGGCAGGGAGTTCGGCGCGCCGCTCGATCTGGCGACACGCGTCAACGCGATCTTCGAGGAAGGCAAGCGTGCCTATGGGGGCAACGCCTGGTCGACGCAGATCGTCAAGCTGCTCGAGGATGCGGTGGGTGTGGAGCTTCGCGCGCCGGGCTTCCCGGCCAGGCTGGAAGTATGACCCGGCAACAATTCAGTCAACTATTTCAATTATCTGGCCGCACCAGCTGAATCAAACGCTCACAGAGTTGATTCAACCTCTCAGCGTCAGCGCCCCGGGCAGTATCTCGAAAGTCGCCGGAATCCGCCCCGGCGACTCGCCGTCTATGTCGACCAGCGCGCCGTTCATCTCGACATCGCCCAGCGGCTCGACCAGCACCTTGCGGCCGCGCAGGATGGTGATCGCCGGATGGTTACGGTGCCTGCCGCCATAGAGCAGGCGGATGTCTCTTATCAGGCCGAGCTTGCCGGCGGCGCGCAGGATGACGATGTCGAACTGGCCGTCGGCGAGCTCGGCGTCCGGGGCGATCATCATGCCGCCGCCGAAGAATTTGCCGTTGGCCACCGCCACCAGCGCCATGCGCGCCTCGACCGGCTCGCCGTCGTCGATGGTGATCCGGACATCCTGGAAGCGATAGCGGATGAACTCCAGGACCGTGCGCAAGAAGAACAGCGCCTTGACCGACACCATGCCCTTGCGCTTGTCGGCATTGACGGCGCGATCCGTCGCGCCGGACAGGCCAAGGCCGGCGATGTTGATGAAGTGGCGGCTAGCCAGCGCGCCATGGTCGTCGATGTAGCAGACGCGGCCGGCGTCGATTTTCCGGCCCTTGGCATCCGCGATTTGCTTGACCGAAGCTCCTATGCCGCGCGGCAGGCCAAGCCCGCGCGCGAAGTCTATGCCGGTGCCGCAGGGCAAAAGTCCAAGCGCGCTTTCATGACCGATCTCGTCCTGCGCCTGCAGCAGCCCGTCGGCAACCTCGCTGGCGGTGCCGTCGCCGCCGGCCGCAATCACCAGCTCGCATCCGCTGGCGGCGAGGTCGATAGCCAGCCGCTCGGCGTCGCCGCTGGCTTGCGTCTCGCGCAGGTCGAAATCGCCGAAATTCGCCTTGAGCGACGCCGCCGCCTCCGCCCAGTGCCGCTTGAGCCTGCCGCCTCCGGCAATCGGATTGAGAACCACGCCGACCTTCAATCCCGACCCTCCCCCGAGGCACATCCCGCAAATGCGCGGCAGAGTCCACGCTGGCGCCCAAAGTCTTTTGCCGACATTCAAACGCGGACCGGTCGGCGGGGCAAGGCTCCAACATGGAAGGTCGCTAAAAAAGCGGGGCAGGCTGTCTAAGGGGTTCGGCCGCCGAATTCCGAGGGTTTTGTCGTCGGTCCCCGATAATCCCGCTATCCACAGGCGGGCGGGCATTCCCTGAACCCCTTACCCGGCGTACATTCAACCCATCTCAGGCGGCCACTGAACGCCCCAGCCGAAAGGCAAAAGCGCAAGGCGGATTTCCTGAGGCCCGTACGGCCCAGAACGAGAGCAGGCTCGCCTGTTGGAGGGACGGATGCCGAGACCTACGGGTGCCGCGGAAAGCGTGCCAACGCCGACGGCGGACCGATGCTGCCATGAAGGCCGGGAAAAACCTTCGATGGCACGCCGGGAGAAGCCCGCAAGGGTGGAGATCGGCGTGGTCTGGAACGGGCGCTGCCCTCGGGTGGCGACTGGCAGGACCGTCAATATCAAGGCTGGCCTGGCGCGACGACTTTACGGAAGTTGCTGCCTCAACCGGTTCCTGATCTGACAGGGAGGCGCTGGGAGAAATCCCAGCGCCGACTGTCTTTTGGGACAGGCCAAGCCTGCCTGAGGCATTTTGGTCACAGTCGCCGCCTCAGCAACCTTCGGAAACGTCCCGTCATCCACATTTCATAATCGCGGCCAAATCCCGCCTTGTTCGGCGCGGATTGATGCAGGTGGGGATGGGGAACAATTTCGAAGGGACAAGACCGTGATCAAGACCGCCCTTGTCGCCATGACCATCGTCGGCTGCGACTGCGACGCCAAGCTCTGCGAATATATCGGCGAGACGCCGGCCAAATGGGCGACGATCGCCGACTGTGAAGCGGCGATGAAGAGCCAGATGTTGCACCAGCGCAATTTCAACTATCCGCTGGTTTCGGGCATTTGTCGCGCCAAGGGCTCGGCCACTTCCTCCGAGCTTGCCGCGAAAGCATCCAGGCCGGATCTGAAGCCCAGGAACCGCATCGTCGAAACCATCGCCCCGCTGCCGCCCGAACTCGACCATCGCCCGAGCGTTCCCGTCGGCGGAGCAGTGACCGCCAGCGAAACGGAATCAGCGAAGCCGGTCGCCTTCGACGGGTCGGTCGACGGCGGCCGCGCCGTGCTTTACCGAACCAAGGCCGGCTATGCCGTGGTCAAGACCGATCTAAGCCGCGCCGCGGGCGCTACGGTGGACGCGGCGAAGCGCTCGGCAAGCTGGCTGGCCGGATTGACCGGGCTTTGATCCGGACCACTACAGTTTAATCTTCAGGGTCTCCCAGAACTTGTCGATCGTAGGCCGTTCGGTGGCGTTGTCCTGATCGCCGATGCGCGTTCTGTCCTCTCCGCGCAGTTCCATTCGACCTATTCTATGTTGGCGGGGCCGGTTCGATTGATACTGCCGACTTATTGCAGGAAGATAGAGCCCTTAATTGGAATTGGGGGACATCATGACCTTTGCCGTTCGTGTCGCGTTATGCCTACTGCTGGCGCTCGCTCCATTGCCCGCTCGGGCGGAAGGCGACGACAAGGCCATGATGATCGCGTCCGACGATGCCGAGATGGCTACCGCGATCGAGAAGGCGCGGTCGAGCCTGGACGAATTCCTGGCCTTGGCCGACGCCCCGCCGCCAGGAACCGACAGGTTCAAGCTGAAGGTGATGATCGCCGACGGCAATGCGACGGAGCATTTCTGGGTCATCCCCTTCAAGCGGACCGAGACCGGCTTCGTCGGCATATTGGCGAACCAGCCGGAAATCGTTCAAAACGTCGTCCTCGGCCAGAACATCGAATTCACCCGGGACGATATTTCCGACTGGGGCTACACCAGGAACGGCCGTCAGGTCGGCAGCTTCACCGTCTGCGTGATGCTGAAGAAGATGTCGAAGGAAGAAGCGGAGTACATGCGCACCCAACACGGCTTCGACTGTTGAGGTCTATTCGGCAACCTCGTCCTTTGCACCGATCTTGCGCACCAGCGCAGCGGTGGCCAGCATGGCGCCGAGATCGGTGTTTCGCGTAGCATCCTGTCGAACGAGTTCGGCCGGTACTCCATTCCGGTAGCGCACGTCGCGCACGAAGCCGAGGATCATGGCAGCTGCGTATCGCGGAAAGATTGTTGCAGCTGCGTCGCCGGCCTCAGCGCCTGGAAAGAGAGCAGCTCCGCGACGACCATGCCGCCGAGATGGACGGGCCGACGAACACGGGCACCCGCCAGCGGACCTGTCTCCGGGCCGACGCCCGTTTCGCGTCATACTCCTCGATGCCGTGCCTGATGCCCGCGATCATCGCCTCGCTCGGCATGAAATCCGCTGCTTCCATGGCCGCCCCGGCCGCCGCTGAGATCGGCTTATGACAGCGGCTTTTGCGCGAACGTCGGATGTGCCTGCCGCGGGAGGGGGCTAGTTGCCCGAAATCGGGAAAACCGTCTCCAGCCGGGCCGCGACGCGCTGCTTGAGCGCAGCGCCCAGAGCCTCCACCGGCACAAGCCACTCATGGCCGCCTTTAGCTAAGCGCATGAAGAAATGCAGCCGGTAGGCGGCGATCATGCCGCGCGTGGCTGCATCGGCGCTAATATCGACTATGAGGATCGACCCTATGCGGCCGGGCCATGGCGGCTTGGCGAAGGCAGTGCCGAGGAAATCGCCGAGCCCATAAGCGGTGACGCTGCCACCGATGCGCTCGATTGGCTGCACCACATGGGCATGATGGCCGACGATCAGCCCGGCGCCCTTGTTCGCCAGCAGCCTCGCCAGCACTCGAGTCGCCGTGCGCGGAAAATGCCGGAACTCCCAGTCCCAGTGCGGCACCGCGCAGGTAAGGTCGACGCCGGACATGGCGTCGCGGGGCCATTCGGCCGCCTGCATCGAGATACGTTCCTCAAACGGCGCGGCACCGGTGTTGCGCCAGAGCGTGAAGGCCGCGAAGCCGATCGTCAGCGATCCGGCGGCATGACGCTGGACAGATCCGCCGGCAACCGTGCCGATTGTTCGGATTCCGAGCCGGTCGAGCGCCACAAGCGTTTCCTCGAAACCGGCTATGCCCTGATCGAGCACGTGATTGTTGGCCAAGGACAGCACGAGCCTGTCGCGCGCGATGCCGGCGGCTGCGAGCGCATCGGCCAGGAAATTCTCGCTCATCGCATGATGCGTGCCGAGCCGCGTCCCCATGGTCGTGTATGGACGTTCGACGATCGGGCTTTCGCAATTGCCGACCACAAGGTCGGCAGACGAAAGCAGGGTGGCAATCGCCGGATCGCATTCCGGTGCATCGCGATTGGCAACGGCCGAAATGTCGCCCACGAACGCCAGCCGCACGGTTCGGATGGGCGACGGAGCGATCAACCTCGCCTTGGACGCAGCGAAACCATTGCTGTCGCCGCCGAGCGACGGTCTCAGCAAGCGTGGCAGCCACGACAGTTTGTAGGAGAGCGGATAATTCGACACGGGCAGGTCCAGTTTTGCTTTGTCTAGACTGTCTGCCCGGCCGATTGAAGCCGGCCCCCGCATCGAAAGCAGGCCCGCCAAATCGGTGTGGGGGCGACGCCACGAGTCGAATGCGTGTATGATTGCTACATGACGCATGTGGAGGGCGATGACAGTGCGTAGAGCGATCCTTGCAGCAGCCTTGTTTGCATTCCTGCCGACGTCCTTCGCCCGAGCGGAGATGCCGGACGCAGCCAAGTCCATGTTCGAAGCGAAGAGCGTGGTTGAGCGGAACACGGCGCTATCGACGCTGGAGGCGTCAGCGGCCAAGGACCCGGCCTCGGCCTATGCGGCGGGTGCCGGTGAATTCTTCACCGCGCTTGAACTCCTCGCCGGCGGCTTGCATCGCCATGGCTTCGAGAGCCCGAAATCCTTCATGTTGCCGCTGATGCAGCTGCCCGTGCCGGACAATCCCAACCCGCAGCCGCTGACCTATGAGAAATTCCGCGCCATCCTGGTCTCTTTCCGTGACCGGCTCGAAAAATCCGCCGCCATGCTGGGCTCCGTGCCAAAAAGTGCCGACATCGGCATGGTCGTCGACCTCACCCGCGCCGGTATCGACCTCAACGAAGACGGCGCCATCACGCCCGACGAAAGCTTCGCCGCGATCATGGCCTCGCTCGCGCATGGCAGCATCGACACGAGCGCTGCCGCGCCTTCGCTCACCTTCCGCTTTGATCGCGCCGACGGTTTCTGGCTGCAAGGCTATGCCGAGTTCCTGATGGCGCAGGCCGATTTCTGGCTAGCGCATGATTTCAGGGCCATGTTCGACGGCTCGTTCCACATGCTGTTCCCGCGCGCGAAATTGCCTTTGCAAGACACTCTGGTGCCGCCGGACGGCGGGATGAGCGGCAATATCTTCGCCTCGGAATGGCGCTTCGCCGACTTCGTCTCCCTGGTGCATCTCGTCAACTGGCCGGTGGTCGAGCCGGAGCGCCGGCGGGCCGCGCGCCGCCACCTGCTGGAAATGATCCGGCTTTCGCGCGAGGACTGGAAAGCGATCCTGGCCGAGACCGACAATGACCGCGAATGGCTGCCGGGACCGCAGCAGAAGGGCGCCAATCCCCTCACCGGCCTGGAGGTCGGCCAGGAGCAGGTGACGGCCTGGCTCGCCACGCTGACCATGGCCGAGGACCTTCTCGAAGGCCGCGCGCTGCTGCCGCATTTCCGCATCACCGGCAAGGGCATCAACATGAAGCGCTTCTTCGACGAGCCGAAACCTTTCGACCTCGTTCTGTCGATCACCGGCCCAGGCATCGCGCCCTATCTCGAAAGCGGCAGGATCCTCACCAGCGATGATTTCGACCAGATCCAGCGCGAGTTCGGCGGCGCCGGCTTTTTGACCTTTGCGCTGTGGTTCAATTGAGTCTTGGGTTCTTCGCCCCGGTGAAATGGGGAGATGAACCGTTGAGGTTGGCGTCGACCTGCAATCAAATCACGACGCAGCTCCTGACAGCCTTCTGTCAGCAGCGTCCGCGCCCGGCTGGCGCCATTTCACTCGGCTCTTTCCATTTGGGCCGAGTCCACCCATATTCGGGCCATGGCCAGACATCCTGACAAGAAGACGCCTTCGCAAGACGGCGCGCCGAAGCGGCGCAGCCCGCTGACCGACTTCCTCGACGCCGCCGAGCCGCTGAATACGGGCGGCTTTGCCGAGGCGCCGCAGGCCGAGTTTTCCGGAGCGCCGCTGACCGGATCGATCTCCGATTGGGCCGGGCAGATCGAGCGCGAGGCGGAAAAGCAGCCGAAGGCGAAAGCTCCGAAGAAGATCCCCGAACGCTCGTCGGCGCCCGGGCGCACCGCGCGCGGCACCTCGATGGGCGGCGCGGCCTCGGCCAAGGAGCGCGCCGCCGCCGGCCTCAACCCGGTCGCCGGCCTCGACATCAGCCTGGAGGATGCCGAGCAGGTTTCGTCCAGCGGCGTCACCGCCACCGTCGCGGCGCTGTCGGCCCTGATCGAATCCGGCAATCCCCTGCACAAAGACGGCCAGCTCTGGACGCCGCACCGTCCGGCCCGTCCGCAGAAGTCGGAAGGCGGCATCGCCATCAAGATGGTGTCGGATTTCGAGCCCGCCGGCGACCAGCCGACCGCGATCAAGGACCTCGTCGAAGGCGTCGACCGAAACGACCGGAACCAGGTGCTGCTCGGTGTCACCGGCTCGGGCAAGACCTTCACCATGGCCAAGGTGATTGAGGAGACGCAGCGCCCTGCCCTTATCCTGGCGCCCAACAAGACGTTGGCCGCGCAGCTCTACGCCGAGTTCAAGAAGTTCTTCCCCGAGAACGCGGTCGAGTATTTCGTCTCCTACTACGACTATTACCAGCCGGAAGCCTACGTCCCGCGCACCGACACCTACATCGAGAAGGAATCATCGATCAACGAGCAGATCGACCGCATGCGCCACTCGGCGACGCGCTCGCTGCTCGAACGCGACGACGTCATCATCGTCGCTTCCGTCTCCTGCATCTACGGTATCGGCTCGGTCGAAACCTACACGGCGATGACCTTCCAGATGCAGGTCGGCGATCGGCTCGACCAGCGGTCGCTTCTCGCCGACCTCGTCGCCCAGCAATATAAGCGCCAGGACATCAACTTCGTGCGCGGCTCGTTCCGCGTGCGCGGCGACACGATCGAGATCTTTCCCGCCCACCTGGAAGACCGCGCCTGGCGCATCTCAATGTTCGGCGACGAGATCGAGTCCATCACCGAGTTTGATCCGCTGACCGGGCAGAAGACCGGCGAGCTGAAGAGCGTCAAAATCTACGCCAATTCGCACTATGTGACGCCGCGCCCGACCTTGAATCAAGCCATCAAGTCGATCAAGGAAGAACTCAAGCATCGCCTGCAAGAGCTTGAAAAAGCTGGACGCTTGCTGGAGGCGCAGCGGCTGGAACAGCGCACGCGCTTCGACCTGGAGATGCTGGAGGCGACCGGCTCCTGCGCCGGCATCGAGAACTATTCGCGCTATCTCACCGGCCGCGCTCCGGGCGAGCCGCCGCCGACGCTCTTCGAGTATGTGCCGGACAATGCGCTGATCTTCATCGACGAAAGCCACGTGACCGTGCCGCAGATCGGCGGCATGTATCGCGGCGACTTCCGCCGCAAGGCGACGCTGGCCGAGTACGGTTTCCGCCTGCCCTCCTGCATGGACAACCGGCCGCTGCGCTTCGAAGAATGGGACGCGATGCGCCCGCTCTCCGTCGCGGTTTCGGCGACGCCCGGCGGCTGGGAGCTGGAGCAGTCCGGCGGCGTCTTCGCCGAGCAGGTTATCCGCCCAACCGGCCTTATCGATCCGCCGGTCGAGGTGCGCCCGGCCAAGAGCCAGGTCGACGATGTCGTCGGCGAGATCCGGGAGACGACGAGGCTCGGCTACCGCACGCTGGTCACCGTGCTTACCAAGCGCATGGCCGAGGACCTCACCGAATATCTGCATGAGAACGGGATCCGCGTCCGCTACATGCATTCCGACATCGACACGCTGGAGCGCATCGAGATCCTGCGCGACCTGCGCCTCGGCGCCTTCGACGTGCTGGTCGGCATCAACCTTCTGCGCGAAGGCCTCGACATTCCCGAATGCGGTTTCGTCGCCATCCTCGACGCTGACAAGGAAGGCTTCCTGCGCTCTGAAACCTCGCTGATCCAGACCATCGGCCGCGCCGCCCGCAATGTCGACGGCAAGGTCATCCTTTACGCCGACCAAATCACCGGCTCGATGGAGCGGGCGATGGCGGAGACCAACCGCCGCCGCGAGAAGCAGATGGAGTGGAACGCGGCCAACGGCATCACGCCGGAATCGGTCAAGTCGCGCATCGCTGACATTCTCGACTCGGTCTACGAGAAGGACCACGTCCGCGCGGACATCTCGCAGTTCACCGACGATGCGGGCGCCATGATCGGCAACAATTTGAAGACGCATCTCGAGGCGCTCGACAAGCAGATGCGCGACGCCGCCGCCAATCTCGACTTCGAGAAGGCCGCCCGCATCCGAGACGAGATCAAGCGGCTGCGCGAGATGGAGCTTGCCATCTCCGACGACCCGCTGGCGCGCGAGGTGGAAAGCCAAAGCCCCGCATCGGGCCGCGAGAAGGGCAAGCACAACAAGGGCGTGGCCAGGCATCGCACGGCCGAGGAGCAGGAGCGTTTCCGCAGGCTCGACGAAGCCCGCGCTGCCGAGGAGGCGGCCAAGGCCGCCCGGCCCAACATGTTCCGCAAGCCGCATCTCGACGAGATGGGCGCCGACGGCGCCGTGCCGTTGAAGAAGCCGCTCTTCGCCAAGCCGTCGATCGACGATATGGGCCCCGGCACGGACATGGCGACGCCGGCCGGCGCAGTGTCGCGCTCGCTGTTCAAGAAGCAGTCGGCACAGGAAGCGCATGGCTCCGACTTCGGCATCCCCGGCGACCGCACCAAGCCGTTGTTCAGGAAAAACTCACTCGACGAGATGACGGTGCGGCGGACGGAAAAGCCGGTCGAAGGAAAGGTACCGGCGAAGCCAAGGCCGATTTCCCCCACGCCCGAAGGGCGCGACGACAAACCGATCGTCCGCCAGCGTTCGGGCATCGGCTCCTACGAGGACCCTGCCGACGAGCGCCGCCAAAAGCGTCGACCGGGCAAGACCGGGAGGCCGGGGCAGTAGCACCTTCTTTCTTCTCTCGGAAAAGGGAAGTACTCCACCGCCTTCTTGCCACTCGCCCCTCCCCGATGTACCCATCTCAACTCCAACATCTGGAAAAGGAGGGCTGCGTGTCTATCGATCACCATCGTCAGCGTGGCCCGATTTGCGCCCTGCGAGCTTGCTTGCAGGGCTGACCGGACGGTCCTCCGGGTTCGTCCCGTTTCGATTTTTGGTCTGCCCATCGTGGTGCCGCTAAGCTGATCTGTTGATTGGCCAGCGTACCGTCAAAGTGCATCAGCCGGACGTTCCGGCAAGACCAGAGAAATCGACATGGCCTTGATCAGCCTCAGATCCCTCGGCGTCACCATGAGTGCGCCGCTCTTCTCCAACCTCGACCTCACCATCGGCGCTGGCGACCGGCTCGGCATCGTCGCGGCCAATGGCCGCGGCAAATCCACGCTTCTCAAATGCCTGGCCGGCGAACTCGAACCCACCGCCGGCGACATCACGCGATCACGCGGCCTGCGCGTCGGCCATGTCGAGCAGTCTGTTCCCGACGCGCTGCTCGGCCGCATCTTCCATGAGGTCGTCGCCGACGCGTTGCCGGGCGAGCAGCGCGACACCGAGTTGTGGCGGGTCGATGTGGTGCTGGATTCGCTCGACGTGCCGGAAGACATGCGCGGCCGGCCGATGCGCGCGCTGAGCGGCGGTTGGCAGCGGCTGGCGCTGATCGCCCGCGTCTGGGTCACTGATCCGGACGTGCTTCTGCTCGACGAACCGACCAATCATCTCGACCTCGCCAGGATCAGCCAGTTGGAGGACTGGCTCAACGCGCTGCCGCGCGACGTGCCTGTGATCATCGCCAGCCATGACCGCGCTTTCCTCGACGCCACCACCAACCGCACGCTGTTCCTGCGTCCGGAGGAGTCGCCGGGGTTCGCTCTGTCCTATTCGCGCGCCAGGCAGGCGCTCGACGAGCTCGACGCCGCGACGGCGCGGAAATTCGAGCGCGACATGAAGATCGCCCAGCAACTGCGCAAGCAGGCCGCCAAGCTGAACAACATCGGCATCAATTCAGGCAGCGACCTGTTGACGGTAAAGACCAAGAAGGAGCGGGCCGAGAAGCTCGAGGACGCAGCGGTGGCCTCGCATCGCGAGCGTTCGGCCGGTGCCATCAGGCTGGCGAACCGCGGCAGCCACGCCAAGGTGCTGATCACGCTGGAGGACGTGGAGGTCGAAACCCCCGACGGCACGCTGCTGTTCAGGACCGGCAAGCGCCATATCTGCCAGGACGATCGCATCGTGCTGCTCGGCCGCAATGGCGTCGGCAAGACGCGCTTCATCGCCATGATCCGCGACGCCATTGTCGAACCCGGCTCGATTGCGAACATCAAGGTGACGCCATCTACCGTGCTCGGCTACGGCGACCAGGCGCTGTCCGCCATCAATGGCGAAGACACACCGCGGGCGATGCTGTCGCGCCGGTTCGAGATCGGCGAGCAGCGAGCGCGTTCGCTTCTTGCCGGCGCCGGCGTGGCCATCGAAATGCAGGAGAAAAAGATCGGCGCTTTGTCGGGCGGGCAGCGGTCGAGACTGATGATGCTGGTATTGCGGCTGACCAACCCCAATTTGTATCTGCTCGACGAGCCGACCAACCATCTCGACATCGATGGGCAAGAGGCTTTGGAGGACGAGTTGCTGAAGCATCAGGCAAGCTGCCTGCTTGCCTCGCACGACCGCTCCTTCATCCGCGCCGTCGGCAACCGCTTTTGGCTGATCGAGAAGCGGAGACTGACCGAGGTCGACGACCCGGAAGCGTTCTTCCGCTCCGTCGCCGAAACGCCGAACTGAATAAATCTGCCCGGTCGGCATCCGAAGCAATGCCGGCCAGTAGGTTTTGCCGCCAGCCGGCGATGCTTTTCCATCTGCTAAAAAAGGAGCATCTTGGATTGCTCAGCCATGGAGGGAACGGGCCATGCGTGCAGTGGAAATCGTCAGCAATCTCTATAAAGCCTATGCGGACCGCGACATCGAGGGTGCCTTATCACGGTGCGCCGAGGATGTCGTGTTCCGCTGGATTGCCGATCCCCGGCAATCGCGTCATGCCGGCACCGCGCACGGCAAGCAGGAATTCCTCTCCAGGCTCCTGGCGCTCGACGATGACTTCGAATACCGGCACTTTGTCCCGGTCGAGATCATCGACGGTGGCGACAAGGTTGCCGCGCAGGTCGAGATCCACATGACGCGCCGCACCACCGGCGAGGAGTTCATCATGCGCACCGCCAATTTCTGGACGATCCGAGACGGCGAGATCATCGAGATGGTGGAATATTACGACACCGCGCTGGCGGCATCGGTGTTCTGAAAAGATTGGAGCGATCTGTCGGATCGCCTGTTACCGCCCCGTCCTTGGGACGCCGACACGATGATGCCGGCCTCAACCAGGGAGAATTGTCATGTCCGTCCTGTCATCCATCGGTCGTCTCGCCAACCGGTATGCGGCGGCTCGCGCCCGTCATCGCAGCGAGCTCATCCTGCTTTCGCTGCCCGCCGAATTGCGCAAGGACATCGGCTTTCCGGAGATTTTCGAAACGCGCGAAAGCCGGCGCGCCGCCACCTTCTCGGCGAAGGTCATATGAAGCGGCACTCTCAATGCGATAGTCCTCGGGTCGTCCCCCGGGGCTGCCATGAACCGGCCCTCTAAGAAATTTCCGGCAGGCGTGTAGGATCGCCGCCGCTTCGTCCGTCCTTGGGCCGCAAGCTAGGTCAAACCCGTGAAGAGGAACACGAAAATGAACGATCAGACCCCGCCCCGCGCCAAAGTCCTTGGCGGATTGACCCCCTATCTGCAGGTCGACGGCGCCATCAAGGCCGCCGAATTCTACAAGAAGGCTTTTGGCGCGGAGGAAGTGTTCGCCTATCCGCCGGACGACAAGGGCCGCACCATGCACATCCATCTCTACGTCAACGGCTCGACACTGATGCTGGGCGACGCATATCCCGAACACGGCCACCCGCATCAGGCGGCGCAAGGCTACACACTGCAGCTCCATCTCGGCAGCGACGACATCGATGCCTGGTGGCAGCGCGCGGTCGATGCCGGCTGCGAGGTCGTCACCCCGCTGCAGGTGATGTTCTGGGGCGATCGCTGGGGCCAGGTGAAGGACCCCTTCGGCATCGCCTGGGCGATGAACGCGCCGGTGAAGTGAATTACCTAGCGAGCAAGCGTTGCCTGCCTGCGGCATGGCTGACGCGCTCACAGGCGCCGGGTCGTCTCCCCGCCGACCCGGCGCTCATTTTCCAGCAATGGAGTTTCACCATGTCCTATGTCGACGGTTTCGTGATTGCCGTGCCGCAGGCAAATCTCGATGACTACAAGAAGCTGGCCAACATCGCAGGCCCGATATGGATGGAGCACGGCGCGCTCTCCTATGTCGAATGCATCGGCGACGACGTGCCGTATGGCGAGCTGACCTCGTTCCCGCGTGCCGTGCAGGCGAAGGACGACGAGATCGTCATCTTCGCCTGGGTCGTCTACGAATCCAGAGAGAGTCGTGACGCGGTCATGGCCAAGGTGATGGCCGATAAGCGTCTCAAAATGGACTGGTCCGCAATGCCCTTCGATGGCAAGCGCATGATCTTCGGCGGCTTCCAGCCATTTATCGAGCTTTGAGGAACTCGGCCCCAGCTGGGTTGAGATTGATGTGAGGCCGAGTCGAGAATGGTTGTTCCCGAGAACCGGAGCGGAGGAGCACCGGAAGCGCAAGGAACCGCCGTTCGCAGGCCGGCCTCACCTTAATATCAGCCTAGCTTGTCCAGCAGTGGCTTCAGCCGATCCCCATAGCGCTTCCAAAGATCGACCGAGCCTTGATACATCGGCTGGCGCACCTGCGCGGCGGAAGCAGTGCGCACCGGCCGATCCGTCTCGTGGAAGGACAACACCTTGTCGTCCCAGGGCAGGCCGAGATATGCCATCAGCGCCCGCGTCTGCCCTTCCTGGTCGGCAACGAAATCCTCATAGCGCACATCGTGCACGACGCCAGGCAGCACCTTGTGCCAATGCGCCATGATGTCGGTGTAAAGGTTATGGAAATCCGCGAGCTCGCCGAGTTCATAGCCGTAGCGATGGCTGTCGCCGCGGAAATGCACCTTGAAGATGGACAGGCAGGTGGCGGCCGCATCGCGGGCGCAATGCACGATCTTCGCCTTCGGCAGCATCATGTGCAGGAAGCCGACCAGCATGAAGTTGCCCGGCATCTTGTCGGTGACATGGCGGTAGCCCGGATATCGGCTATGCAGCATGTCGAGATACGCCTGGCCCGCCTCGGCGAAGGCCTTGTCGGGCATGTCGGCGATCCCGGCGGGAAATCCACCCGGCATGCCCATCGGAAACTGCTTGCCGACCGCGGTTTTCAGGATGTTCAACTCGCCGGCGCCAAAGACTTGCGGATGGCTGGCGATGATCTGCTCGACCAGCGTGGTGCCGGAACGCGGCATGCCGACGACGAAGATCGGCGTGTCGTCTGAAATATCGCTTGTCCGGTGCTTCTCGAAGAAGGCCGTGTCGAAGGCCGCCTTCATCGCCTCGAATTCGCGGCGCGTGCGGACCGGATCGTAGTCGATGCCCTGGCGACGGATGGCATTGCCCTCGGCGAAATAGTCGAAAGCGCGGCCATAGTCCTTGAGGTCGTCGTGGACCTTGCCGAGACCGAAGGAAAGCTGCATGCGCGCCAGGCTGCCCTGCGGCGCCTTGGCATGCTCGGCCTCCATGCCGGATAGCTCTTTGTCGCGATCGGTCTGACGCTTGACCTGGCTCAAAAGCAGCCAGGCCTTGGCCATGCCGGGAACAACCGCCACCGCCTGTCTGGCAAGATCGGCGGCTTCACCGAGCTTGCCCTTCTCCATCATGGCCACGCCCAGCCCGTAAAGCAGCTCAGCATCCTTCGGCCGGATCGACAGGGACTCGCGGAACAGGGCTATCGCCTCATCCAGTCGCCCGGCCTCCTGCAGCGTTTCCGCAAGCCCCATGCGGGCGCGGACATGGAACGGGTTGCGGCCGATCGTGCCGCGATAGATCTCCTCGGCGGCATCGAACTGGCCGAGCTGCTTCAGCGACGAACCGAGATTGTCGCGCGCGGCCAATTGGTCCGGCTTGATATCCACTGCGCCGCGAAAGAAATCGACCGCGGCGGCGACCCGACCGAGGTCGCGCATGACGGTGCCCATATTGTTGAGGAAGTCAGCGTTCTGGGGCTGCAGCGTCACCGACTGTTCGATGAGTTCGAGCCCCTCCTCGCTGCGTCCAGTCTGGTGCAGCAGCAGTCCGAGAAAGTGCAAGGCGGCGGCATGGTTCGGCTGCTGCCCCAGGACCTGCCGATAGAGCGACTCGGCTTCCTGACGGCGTCCGGCCTGGTGCAGCTGCAGCGCCCGTTGCACATAGGGGTCGAGCGGGCTGGCCGTTCCTGACTTGCCGCCCGCATTCGCCGCTCTTCTTTGATCTCTGTTAATGGGAAACCTGCCGTGTTTGTTGGTCCGCCGGACCTAAGCCATGCGGGCAAGAGATTCAAGGCTAAGCAACACCACGCGTGTTGCCGTGTCTATACCCGTCTGTTGAGACCGACACCGCGTTGCTTCTCAACACTGTCCGTCGCCGACGATGCGGTAATCCGCCGCGCGGGCCTCGCATGCGTTCGGGAAGCTGCGCACTCGCCCGTGGCGCCTGGCGCAGACCGGGCGTCTTCGCGCGTGCAGAACGTCTGCTCGCCGCCTCCGCCACCGCCGTCGCGGCAAGGGCCGTCACGCACGATGCGGTATCCTTCCCTTTCAGCCAGGCAGGCATTGGCGAAGGTCTGGCGATCGCCGCCATGCCGGGCGCAGACCGGTTGGTATTGCATGGTGCAAAGCTGCGGATGCGGCCCGGGCGGGCGCGGCCGGGGCCCATCGTCGACGACCACCGTACAGGCCGCCAGCAGCGCGGACAGGATGAAAATGACAGCGCCTTGACGCGAGACCGCAAGAAATCGCATTTGTCCCTCCTCCTCCATCCCGGTTCGGTGGCGCCGGCACGCGATATCCTTGCATTTCGCGGTGAACGCAACCGCCGTTTGTGGCGCCGCCAGGCTTGGCCGACAACCCTCGCTGGCCCATGCTTGGGCCCTCTCTGGCCGATGACCCATGCCGGCACGGGGTCTATCGAGGCCCATCGTTGGACGCGCCGCAGGCCGCCCGCGACCGTCGTCTTGCAACCATCACGTTTCCGTGTAATAAATTTCCTCGTTCGGGCATTTACGACCCGGAGAGCGGAACGTTTTGGACGACCTTTCCCCGACAAGTGTGAATCTCTGACAGCCCCGTTTTTCGGCGGGGGGTTTTGACCATGCGCGAATGCATGACCGCCGAAGCAACCACCGGGATTTGCCCAAGGCGCGAGGCAGCGGGCAAACCACAAGACTGACACGGGTGAAGGAGTTTCCCCAATGGCCCAGACCGGTACCGTAAAGTTCTTCAACGCCACCAAAGGCTTCGGCTTCATCACGCCCGATGGCGGCGCCAAGGACGTATTCGTCCACATTTCCGCGATCGAGGCATCCGGCCTGCGCACGCTGGTCGACGGCCAGAAGGTAACCTTCGACGTCGAGCCGGACCGCATGGGCAAAGGCCCTAAGGCGGTCAACCTGCGCGCCGCCTGACCGGCGCAATCGCCTGTCCTTGCGGATGCAATGATGCGGCAGGTCATAAACGGGCTTTTGGACAGGCTCGAAATTGCGAAGGCGCGACCGAACCGTCGCGCCTTTTTCGCGCGCAAATGCTTGGATCGGCAGGCGAAAACTTTCTCTTGCCGATGACGCTAAAATAAAGGACAAATTTCCTCTCGGGCAATTTGCCGGCCCGAGACTTGACTTGATGGGATCAAAGGAGTTTCCCATGCCGCAGACCGGCACCGTCAAATTCTTCAACCATGCCAAGGGCTTCGGCTTCATCACGCCCGACGATGGCGCAAAGGATGTCTTCGTCCACATCTCGGCCGTGCAGGCGTCGGGCCTTCCCGGTCTTGAGGATGGGCAGAAAGTGACATTCGACACCGAGCCGGACAAGCGCGGCAAGGGTCCGAAGGCCGTCAATCTGTCGATCGGCTGAGCCGCTCACGACGGATCCGACGGAGGCTATGTCAGGCGGGGGCGCTCCCGCCCGGTATCGGGCTGTGCCCAAGTCTCGAAAGACTGCCAGGCCACGAAATCGCCAGGCCATAAAAAATCGTTTGCGCCGATTTCCGTTCAGCCTCCGTTCAGCCACGGTCTTCTATTAACCTTTGCTAAAGCCGGTCCGTATCCCCAAGAATGCGCGGGCCGGCGCGAAGGAGACCGAAGATGAACCGTTTTCTCAAGACCGCAATCCTGGGCGTAGGCATTGCCGCGACCACCCTGGCCACCTTCTCGTCGGCCAATGCCGACGACTGGCGCTGGCACCATCATCGCGATCATGGCGGCGACGCTCTTGCCGCCGGCGTTGTCGGCCTCGCGGCCGGCGCCCTGATCGGCAGCGCGCTCAGCAACCCCGGGCCGCGCTATTACGAACCGTCCTATGGTGACGACTACTATGTCGACCCGCCGGTGCGTCGCTACTATGTGCAGCCGCGCGTCGTCTATGCCGACCGCTATGCCGAGCCGTGGACCCGGGCCTGGTACGAATATTGCTCAGATCGCTACCGCACCTTCAATTCGCGGACCGGCACCTTCACCGGCAGCGACGGCGACCAGCATTTCTGCGTCGCGAACTAAGCAAATCCAGGGTTCCCTGCCCAAAAAAGCGTCGCCTGCAGCGGCGCTTTTTCTTTGCATGCGGGTCAGGTGAGAAAGGGATTGGTCCGCCGCTCATCGCCGAAACGGCTGCCCGGCCCATGGCCGCAGATGAAACCGATATCGTCGCCAAGCGGCAGAAGCTTGTCCTTGATCGAGGCGATCAGCGCGGCGTGGTCGCCGCCGGGCAGATCGGTGCGGCCCACCGAGCCGCGGAACAGCACGTCGCCGACATGCGCGAATCTGGCCGCGCGGTTGTAGTAGACCACGTGGCCGGGCGCATGCCCCGGGCAATGCAGCACTTCGAACACATGATTGCCGAAGGACACCGTCTCGCCTTCAGCAAGGAAGCGATCCGGCACGCAATTGCGAACCGGATCGGTAAGGCCGAAGCGCTTGGCCTGGTTCTCGAGATTGGCAAGCAGTGGCTTGTCGGCTTCATGTGGGCCGATAATATCAATACCCAGCGCATCCTTCAGTTCCATCGCGCCGCCGGCATGGTCGATATGGCCATGCGTTATCCAGATCGCACCGGCCTTGATGGCATTGTCCTTGAGCGCCTTGAGCACCTGGTCAATATCGCCGCCCGGATCGACCACGACGCCGTTCTTGTCGTCCATATCGAACAGGATGGTGCAGTTCTGCTGGAACGGCGTGACCGGCACGATGCCGGCATTGAGCTGACCCATGGCTTTCCTTTCTCGAGCCATTCCAGGAAAAGTCCGGAACGCTCCGTTTGTCGCCCTGATGTAGACAGGCGGGCAAACGCCGTCCACTGCCGGCCAGGCCAAATATCCCCGAGACGAAAATGGGCGGCCGAAGCCGCCCATCTGAAAACTTGAAGCGAGAGCCCTTATTTCTTCATCGCATTCATGACCGCGCCGATGATGCCGGTCAGGATGGCACCGCCGCCCACGCCGCCGAGAAGGTTCTTCAGGTCGAGCGCGCTGCCAATTCCACCCGCCGCGGCCGCCGCGTCGACACCACCGCCGCCCAGCAGACTGCCAAGGATGGCCGCACCGCCGACACCGCCGATCGCGCCGCTGAGGATTTTGGTAAGCTGGCCCATCGCCGCCTGCTTCAGCGCCGCGCCGACCGCCTGGCCGCCGATAACGCCGGCAATTACCTGTACAACGATCTGAATAATCGTATTGCTGTCCATGTAACTAGTCCCTCCATAGCCGCCTGCCTCCTAGGGCCGACACGATCATGAGACGCCGAACCGTTCGAAAGTCAAATGCATGAAGGCTTAAATAAAAAAGGCGGCCCGAAAACCGCCCCTATTGCACAAAAAAGCTGTGACTATCGCTATTCTGCGGCTATCGCATGCTTTGGTTGCACCGCAGCGGAATAGTCATTCATCAACGTCTTGGCGATCTCGCCAACCTCGAATCGGTATGGACCGATCTCCGACACCGGTGTTACCTCGGCCGCGGTACCGGTCAGGAAGCATTGCTCGAAACCTTCGAGTTCTTCCGGCATGATGGCGCGCTCGATCACTTCGAAACCGCGGTCCTTGGCCAGACCGATCACCGTGCGGCGGGTAATGCCGTCGAGGAAGCAGTCGGGCGTCGGCGTATGGATCTTGCCGTCCTTTACGAAGAAGATGTTGGCGCCGGTGGCTTCCGCCACCTGGCCGCGCCAGTCGAGCATCATGGAGTCGGCATAGCCTTTGGCCTCGGCGGCATGCTTGGACAGCGTGCAGATCATGTAGAGGCCGGCGGCCTTGGACTTCGACGGCGCGGTGCGTGGATCAGGCCGGCGCCATTCGGCGACATCGAGGCGAATGCCCTTGAGCTTCTGCGCAGGGTCGAAATAGCTCGGCCACTGCCAGATGGCGATGGCGCAATTGATGCGGTTGTTCTGCGCCGAGACGCCCATCTGCTCGCTGCCGCGCCAGGCGATCGGGCGCACATAGGCATCCTGGAAGCCCTGCTTCTTCAAAAGCGTCC
Source organism: Mesorhizobium sp. WSM4976 (assembly GCF_029625685.1). Lineage (NCBI taxonomy): Bacteria > Pseudomonadati > Pseudomonadota > Alphaproteobacteria > Hyphomicrobiales > Phyllobacteriaceae > Mesorhizobium > Mesorhizobium sp. WSM4976. The sequence goes on along the minus strand of NZ_JARTVT010000019.1, from coordinate 41,047 downwards.
GGCAGGCCTCGTCGATCTCTGCGACCGGATAGGGGATCTTGAAGCCGAGCAGGCGCGCCGATTCATGCAGACGCTCATTGTGCTCGGTCAGCTTGAAGATCTGGCCGCCATAGGCGCGCTCCCCCTCGAAGACGGCGCTGGCATAGTGCAGGCCATGGGTCAGCACATGGATCTTGGCGTCGGCCCATTTGACGAACTCGCCGTTCATCCAGATGAAGCCGTCCAGTTGATCGAAGGGAACGGATGCCATTGAAACCTCCCGCGGGCTGCCGCCCGCAAATCGTTGTGTTTATGGCCTTAGTGCCGGTCCCGTCACAGGATCCGAAACGCTGGCCAGTGCTTGGAAGCGTAGGCGGATATTCAATTCGTGGCAAACTCAGGAAGTTCCGGAAAAACGGCTTCCTCCTCCCTTTTCGTTCGCAATCCGCCGAAAAGCTTGTCAAAAATTATCATTGCCCGGAAATTACGTCAATAGTACTGACATAATTCCCGCCTCGCATGGAGAAGTGATGACGAGCCCCGCAGCCGGAAAACCGATCAGGACGGCGATCGCCGATGAGGACGGCATCGACTTCGCCATCATCGAGCTGTTCTTCTTCGCCTATCGCGATTTCACCTCCGACCCGGACCAGATCCTCGCTGATTATGGCTTCGGCCGCGCCCATCACCGTGTGCTGCACTTCGTCAACCGCAGGCCGGGCCTCACCGTCGCCGAACTGCTTGATGTGCTGAAGATCACCAAGCAGAGCCTTGCGCGGGTATTGAAGCAGTTGATCGACACCGACCATATCGTCCAGGTGCAGGGGCCGCGCGACCGCCGGCAGCGCGAGCTCTACCCGACCGCCAAGGGCCGCGCGCTGGCCTTGGCATTGGCGCGGCCACAGTCGCGCCGCATCCGTGCGGCATTGGAGGATTCCGGAGCCACCGAACGCGCCACAATCGAGCGATTCCTGGAAGCGATGGTCAATCCGGAACTAAGAGCGCAGATCGACATTGTGCCTGCGCAAACATCGGGGAAGAACCATGGAGACCATTGAGAAGGTCGATCATCCGGCCGCGCCCGACGATGACGCGCCGCATCTTCTGGTCGTCGACGACGACACGCGTATCCGCAACCTGCTAAAGCAGTATTTGTCCGAGAACGGCTTTCGCGTCACGGTCGCCGGCAATTCCGGCGAGGCCAGGCGCAAGCTAGCCGGCCTCGACTTCGACCTTTTGGTGCTCGACGTCATGATGCCGGGGGAAACCGGCGTCGATCTCACCAAGGCGCTGCGGACCGAGAAGAACGTGCCGATCCTGATGCTGACGGCGCTGTCCGAGACCGACAGCCGTATCACCGGGCTGGAAGCCGGTGCCGATGACTACCTGCCGAAGCCGTTCGATCCGCGCGAGCTGATCCTGCGCATCAACAACATCCTGCGCCGTGGCGGCCCGGCGGCGACGCCGAAGGTGGAGCAGTTGGTTTTCGGGCCCTACACGTTCCAGATCGCCAAGCGCGAATTGAAGCGCGGCGGCGAGGCGCTTAAGCTGACCGACCGCGAGCAGGAGATCCTCGCGATCTTCGCCGCGCGGGCGGGCGAGACCATACCGCGCCATGAGCTTGTGGGCGATGAATCGGATGTCGGCGAGCGCACCATCGACGTGCAGATCAACCGGCTGCGCCGCAAGATCGAGCGCGATCCGTCCAATCCGGTGTGGCTGCAGACGGTGCGCGGTATTGGGTATCGGCTCAGCGTCGAATAAACTACCGTCGAAGGCCCTTTGCTGAACAGGCCATCGACGTGCGGAAGGGCGAATGGCGACCACGCAACTGGACAAGCCGAAAGGAGGCGGCACCGGCGATTTCGCGCTGCGGACGCTGAGGGCGATGCCGCGCGCCTGGAATCGGTTCTGGCGCCTGATAGCGCTCTACATGCCGAAGCGGCTCTATGCCCGCTCGCTGATCATTGTCATAGCGCCGATGATCCTGCTGCAGTCGGTGGTCGCCTTCGTGTTCATGGAACGCCATTGGCAGACGGTCACCCAGCGCCTGTCGCAGGCGACTATCTCGGACATAGCGGCCGTCATCGACATGATGGAGACCTATCCCCACGACGCCGACTACGCCAACATCATCCGCATCGCCCAGGATCGCATGCAATTGAAGGTGGATCTACTGCCGCCCGATCCGCTGCCGCCGCCCGGCCCGAAGCCGTTCTTCTCAATCCTCGACGAGGCGCTGTCGTCGGAGATCACCAGACAGATCAACCGTCCGTTCTGGATCGACACGGTCGGCAACTCCAATGTCGTCGAGGTCCGCGTCCAGCTCGAAGGCAAGGTGCTGCGCGTCTTCGTGCGGCGCAGCCAGGCTTATGCCTCGAACACCCACATTTTCCTGATGTGGATGGTCGGCACCTCGCTGGTTCTGTTGATGATCGCCATCCCCTTCCTGCGCAATCAGATCAGGCCGATCCTGACGCTCGCCGAGGCCGCCGAGAGTTTCGGCAAGGGCCGGCCGATGCCGCGCGATTTCCGCCCGCGCGGCGCCGAGGAAGTCCGTCGCGCCGGCTTCGCCTTCATCCAGATGCGTGAGCGTATCGAGCGCCAGATCGAGCAGCGTACAGCCATGCTGACCGGCGTCAGCCACGATCTCAGGACGATCCTCACAAGGTTCAAGCTGCAGTTGGCGTTGGCCGGCGGAAAGGCGGAGACCAAGGCCGCCCTGAACCAGGACATCGACGACATGCAGTCGATGCTGGAAGGCTATCTCTCCTTTGCTCGTGGCGAGGCTGCGGAGGATACCGGCCGTTTCGACCTCAACGCCTATTTCCAGAAGCTCGGCGAGGAAGCGCAATTGCGTCGCTGCAAGCTCACGACGACACTGACAGGAGATCCGGCCGTGCACGTACGGCCGAACGCCTTTGCCCGTTTGCTTTCGAACGTCATCGGCAACGCGTTCCGCTATGCCAAGACCGTCGAGGTCCACGCCAATCACGGTCGCGGCTCGCTCATCGTCACCATCGATGACAATGGGCCAGGTATCGCGCCTGACAAGCGTGAAGAGGTGTTCAAGCCCTTCCTGCGGCTCGATGAGGCCCGCAACCTGGACGCCAGCGGCACCGGACTTGGCCTGTCGATCGCCCGCGACATCGCCCGCAGTCACGGCGGCGACATCAGCCTTGAGGACAGCCCGCTCGGCGGCCTGCGCGCCGTGATCAAGGTGCCCGCCTAGCCAGAGGATGATCCCGAACCGACCATCGGTTCGGACAAGATCATGCTCAATCAGAAAACAGCTTCATCCGCCCGTCATGAAATCATGGTCAAGAGCGCGCATGAAGCGCGCGACCCTCGTTGATTCTGCCCTGCCGCCCCGCTTCGATCCCGTGCCCGCCCGGGTGCGCTGGAGCGAGGCGCGGGCAGCTGCCTGGCTGCCGTTCCGGCACCGGGCCGGCGCGCTCAAGAATCCCTTCGAAGGATCGCCATGCGCATCCTGATGGTCACCGACGCATGGCGGCCGCAGGTCAATGGCGTGGTGCACACGCTGGAGCGCCTCACCGAGGCCCTGAGGCCCTTCGACGTCCAGCTCGATTTCCTCACCCCGAACCTCTTCCGCACCTTGCCGATGCCGACCTATCCCGACATCCGGCTCGCGCTGACGACTCCGGGCCATATCGCGCGGCTGATCGAGGCCGGCAAGGCCGACCATATCCATATCGTCACCGAGGGTCCGCTCGGCATCATGGCGCGCCGCCATTGCCGAAAGGTGGGCCGCCCCTTCACCACCAGCTATCACACGCGCTTTCCCGAATATCTCAGCGCCCGCCTGCCGGTGCCGGAAAGCTGGGCCTACAACTGGCTACGCGATTTCCACAATTCCGGACAGGGCACGCTTGTCGCCACGCAATCTCTGGCGGACGATCTCGCGGCGCGCGGCTTCAACAAGCTGAGGCCCTGGACGCGCGGCGTCGACACCGACCATTTCCGGCCCGACAAGCGCAAGGAAACCCGATTTCCGCGCCCAGTCTTCCTGTGCGTCGGCCGCGTCGCGATCGAGAAGAACCTGACCGCCTTCCTCGATCTCGACCTGCCGGGCAGCAAGGTTATCGTCGGCGAAGGGCCGGAACTGGCAAAGCTCAGGGCGCGCTATCCCGACGCGCATTTCCTCGGCCATCGCCCGAACGACGAGCTGGCCGAGATCTACGCCTCGGCCGACGTCTTCGTGTTTCCGAGCCGCACCGACACCTTCGGCAACGTCATCATCGAGGCGCTGGCCAGCGGAACGCCGGTGGCCGCCTATCCGGTGACCGGACCGATCGACATTGTCGGCGACGGTGTCGGCGGAGCCGTGTCGAACGATCTGGGCGCGGCGGCAATGAAGGCGCTTGGTGTCGATCGCGCGGAAGCGCGCCAGCGCGCCATGCGATACAGCTGGAAGGCTTGCGCCGAAATGTTCCTCGACGTGGTCGACGAAGCACTGGGGATCACAAGTAGACGCGCCGACCAGGACAGGCTAGCTACGGGTCGCCCCAGGCTCGTCCTAGAATAGGCGCCCGCCATCCGGCACCTTGCGCTCTATGGCGCCGAGCACCACCGCGCCCTCTTCATCGGGAAATCCGAGCGTGAGCACTTCGGACATGAACGGACCGATCTGGCGCGGCGGGAAATTGACCACCGCGAAGACCTGGCGGCCGACCAGCGTTTCCGGCGCGTAGTATTTGGTGATTTGCGCCGATGACTTCTTTACCCCGATGGCCGGGCCGAAATCGATCTTCAGCTTGATAGCCGGCTTGCGCGCCTCTGGAAACGGCTCCGCCTCTACGATCGTGCCGGCACGGATATCGATACGGTCGAAATCGGCAAAGCTGATCTCGGGCTTGCGTTCGCTGCTGGAACTCATCGGCGATATCGGATTGGTTCAGGCGTTTCCGTGGGTCTCGAAGAGCACGCTGGAAAGCGCGTCCTTGGCCGATGTACCCGACCAGACGACGAACTGGAAGGCCTGGAAATAACATTCGCAGGCTTCGAGCGCGGACGATAGAAGCACCTCGACCTGCTGGCTGGACGGCTCGACCCCGCCGGCAAGCAGCAGCGATTGCCGGAACATGATCGCACCCTCCTGCTCCCACAGATCGAAATGCCCGAACAGCATCTGTTCATTGATCAGCGAGAGCAGCCGCATCACTTCCAGCGCGCGCGTCTCCGGCACCTTGATGTCGAAAGCGCAGGCCAGATGCAGCGCCTCGAAATCCTCCATCCATGAGAAAGAGACGTGGTAATCGGTCCAACTGCCGGCCACCGAAATTGAAATCTCGTCGTCGCCGGCTCGTTCGAAGGACCAGTCGTTGTTGTGGGCCACCTGCTCGATGACGTCCACCGGGTGGATTTCGCGGGAGATTTCGAGTTCGAGGAGTTCCATGAATGCTTCCTGTGTTCAGGGGAGCGCCACACGCTCCGCGGGGCACACACGACGAACAATCTTGTCTAGAACTCGGACGGTCAGGACTTTCCAACGCAAAGACCCAACCGGACCCCACCGCCCGGCGCACGACCCTGCTCGAATCATGCAACAAATTCAGTCTATTGATCGGGAGTCGCGTGAACAGCCTAATTTTTCGCACTGCGTCATCCGCATGTGGAAAGGTGGCTGTCACGAAGATTCATGCAATGCCGGTAAGCGATTCACGGCAAAGCGATTTTTCGGATCGCGCTATGTGGAAAAGTTTAACGATTATTTTTTTGCGCGGGGCTTTCCAGCACCCGCAGGTGCGGCCTGTCCGGTCAGTTCGGCGAGCTTGGCCTCGAGCGCCTCGACGCGCGTCGCCAACTGAATGTTGTCTTCCCTCGCCTTGACCGCCATCTCGCGCACGGCCTCGAATTCTTCGCGCTGCACCACATCCATGGAATTCAGCATGCGCTCGGCCTGCGCCCGGAACGCCGTCTCCACCTCGCGCCGAACGCCTTGCGCGGCACCGGCGGCGTCGGTCATCAGCTTGGCGAATTCATCGAGAATGCGGTTCGGTCCGGTCGACATGGCAGATCCTCGCTTTATGGTTTTGACGTAGTGGCGCGCGGAGCGGAATGCAAGCGAAGCCTTGCCTTGACCGCGCCAAAACCCTGCCGCATGGTCCGCGCCCGAACATGACCACGCCCTGGAGACCGTGTTGAGCGAATATTTCCTTCTGCCGCTGGCCTCCCTGCCCTTCCCCAACATCGATCCGGTGATCGTCCATATTGGGCCGCTGGCGGTGCATTGGTACGGCGTCGGCTACATCGTCGGCATCCTCTTTGCCTGGTGGTATGCCAAACGGCTGGTCACCAACGCACGCCTCTGGCCGGACGGCCATCTGCCGATGAAGCCCGAGGACCTTGACGATTTCATCGTCTGGGCGGCCATCGGCGTCGTGCTCGGCGGACGTACCGGCTACGTGCTGTTCTACGACCTGCCGCGCTATATCGCGCATCCGCTGGACATCTTCGCCGTCTGGCAGGGCGGCATGTCGTTCCATGGCGGCCTGCTTGGCGTCATCCTCGCCATGACGCTGTTCTCGATCAAGCGTGGCATCCATACTTGGACGCTGTTCGACGTCGTCTCAGCCGGCGTGCCGGTCGGCCTTGGGCTGGTACGCGTGGCCAACTTCATCAATTCGGAACTGTGGGGCCGCCCCTCCGATATGCCCTGGGCGATCGAGTTCCCCAATGGCGGCCCGTTCACCCGCCACCCCAGCCAACTCTATGAGGCATTGCTCGAAGGCCTGGTGCTGTTCCTGGTGTTGCGCTTCCTCACCCATTGGCGCCTGAAGCTGAAGACACCGCGCTTCGTCGGCGGGGCCTTCATCTGCGGCTACGGCCTGTCGCGGATCTTCGTCGAGTTCTTCCGCGAGCCGGACCAGCAGCTCGGCTATCTGCTCGGCACCAACTGGCTCACCATGGGCATGATCCTGTCCACGCCGATGGTGCTCGCCGGCATCTGGGCCATGGTCACGGCAAAGCCGACGCCACAGCCGCGGGCGGCATGACCCGGCTGAAGGAGCGCATCACAGGCCTGATCGGCGCGGCGGGGCCGATCCCGGTCAGCGAATATATGGCGCTCTGCCTGTTCGATCCCGACGAGGGCTATTACACGACGCGCGAGCCCTTCGGCGCCGCCGGCGATTTCATCACCGCGCCCGAGATCAGCCAGATGTTCGGCGAGCTCGTCGCCGTCTGGCTCTACCAGGCCTGGCAAGGCGCCGGCCGGCCCCTGCCCGCGACCTTTGCCGAGATCGGTCCCGGCCGCGGCACGCTGATGAAGGATATGCTGCGCACCTGGTCGCGGCTCGACCCGGCGCTGGTGGCCGGCGCTTCCTTCGCCATGATCGAGACCAGCCCGCGCCTGGCTGAGATGCAGAAGCAGACGCTTGCGGGGCAGAACGTTGCGCTTGCCTGGCACCAGAACCTCGACACGCTGCCGCCACAGCCGCTCTTCATCGTCGGCAACGAATTGTTCGATGCCGTGCCGATCCGGCAGTTCGTCTATGTCGGCGCGGGCTGGCGCGAGCGTGTGGTCGGCCTCGATGGCGCCGACGAACTGCATTTCTTCGCAGGAGCGGGGTCTGTCGACCCGGCACTGCTGCCACCAGACGCCGCCGATGCCCCGCAAGGCGCCATCGTCGAAGTGGCGCCTGCCCGGTCGGCCCTCATGTCGCAGATCGCCGAACGCATAGCTGGCCGGGGCGGCGCCGGCCTCATCATCGACTACGGCCATTTGCAACCGGGGATCGGCGACACTTTCCAGGCGCTGCGCCATCACCAGCGCGAGGATGTTTTGGCCAATCCAGGCGAAGCCGACCTGACCGCCCATGTCGATTTCGCCAGCCTTGCCGAGATAGTGCGCGCGCACGGTCTCGACGTGCAATTGTCGACCCAAGGCGAATTCCTGCTCGGCATTGGCCTGCTCGAACGCGCCGGCACGCTCGGCGCCCATGCCGATGCAGGGACACGCCAGGCCATTTCCGACGCGGTCGAACGCCTGGCCGGCCCCGATGCGATGGGTGAGCTGTTCAAGGTCATGAAGGTCCTGCCGTCGGCGAAAGCCGGCTGAGAGCGGCGAATGGCCTCGACGTCTGGTCCGCATCGTTCTCCGAACTTCGCCTTGACGAACCCGCCTTGCACGGACCACAAACCCAACCATGCTGAATCAGACCAGACCCGATCCAGTACGCTCGCCGCTGCTTGAAAAGGCGCAAGGTATGCGCCACGGCTACTTCACCCGCATCGGCGGCGTCTCCGATGGCATCTATCGGGGCCTCAACATCGGCACGGGCTCCAGCGACGACCAGACATTGGTCGCCGAGAACCGGCGGCGCGTCGCTGACTGGATGGGCGTGCCCGCGGACCATCTGCTGACCGCGCACCAGATCCATTCTCCGGATGTCGTTGTCGCAAGGGAACCCTTCGCCGGCCCTCGCCCGAAGGCCGACGCCATCGTCACCGACCGTCCGGGCATCGCGATCGGCGCATCGACCGCCGATTGCGGGCCGGTGTTGTTCGCTGATACCGAGGCGCGAGTCATCGGTGCCGCCCATGCCGGTTGGAAGGGTGCCTTCACCGGCGTGCTCGAGAACACCGTCGCCGCGATGGAAGGCCTCGGCGCCCGCCGCGAGCGCATCGTGGCGGTGCTCGGTCCTTCCATCGGCCCCGACAATTACGAGGTCGGGCCGGAATTCGTCGCCCGTTTCGTCGAGGCCGATACCGGCAACCACCGCTATTTCAGGCCATCCAAGACTGTCGGTCACTCGATGTTCGACCTCAACCAATATACGGTGGACCGCCTGCGCAAGGCCGGCGTGACCGCCGAAGGCCTTGGCCGCTGCACTTACGCGGAAGAAGATCTTTTCTATTCCTACCGGCGCACCACCCACCGCAAGGAAGCGGATTACGGGCGCCAGGTTTCGGCAATCGTTCTGGAGAAAGAGTAATGGCGCTGCATTTCGAACGTTCGGAATTCGACGCGCGGCGTGACCGGCTGCTGATCGAAATGGCCGAAAAGAAGCTCGACGCCGTGCTCCTGTTCGCGCAGGAGAGCATGTATTGGCTGACCGGCTACGACACGTTCGGCTTCTGCTTCTTCCAATGCCTGGTGGTGAAGGCCGACGGCTCGATGGTGCTGCTCACCCGTTCGGCCGATCTCAGGCAGGCCCGCCATACCTCGACCCTGGATAACATAGTGCTGTGGACCGATCGTCAGGGGGCCAACCCGGCGATCGACCTGCGCAACCTGCTGAACGACCTCGACCTGCTCGGTGCCCGCATCGGCGTCGAATACGACACGCATGGCCTGACTGCCTATAACGGCCGGCGCCTCGACGAGCAGTTGCAGACCTTCGGCCAGATCGCCGATGCTTCCGGCATTGTCGGCCGGCTGCGCCTGTTCAAAAGCCCGGCCGAGATCGCCAAGGCCGAGAAGGCCGCCAACCTTTCCGACGACGCGCTCGATGCCGCCCTGCCGCTGATCAAGCAGGGCGGTGACGAAGGGCTTGTCCTCGCCGCAATGCAGGGCGCGGTCTTTGCAGGCGGCGGCGACTATCCCGCCAACGAATACATCATCGGCTCAGGTGCCGATGCCCTGCTCTGCCGCTACAAGGCCGGCCGCCGCAAGCTCACCAAGAACGACCAGTTGACGCTCGAATGGGCCGGCGTGTTCCACCACTATCATGCCCCCATGATGCGCACCATTTTGACGGGCAAGGTGTCGAAGCGCCATCAGGAACTGTTCGACGCTTCCCGGGCCGCCCTGCTCGCGGTCGAAAAGGCGATGACGCCGGGCAACACCTTCGGCGATGTCTTCGACGCGCATGCCCGCACGCTCGAGGCGCACAATCTGACCAAGCACCGGCTGAACGCTTGCGGCTACTCGGTCGGCGCCCGTTTCACGCCGTCCTGGATGGACATGCCTATGTTCTACCAGGGCAACCCGGAGCCGATCGCGCCCAATATGACGCTGTTCGCGCATATGATCATCATGGACTCCGAGACCGAGACCGCGATGACGCTTGGCCGCACCTACCTCACCACTGAATCGGCGCCGAAGCCGCTGTCGCGCCATGATCTCGACTTGATCGTGCAGTGAATCCATAATGATTGGTTCACGCGGGGGCGTTCGCCACTAGGGAGTTTTCAAGCAAATGAGACGATCGCGGATGACGACCGTGTCATTGCTTGCGGCGCTGGCGCTCGGCGCCTGCACCAACGCCAAGGACGTGCTCGAACCCTCGGCTATCACCCCGCCGGCGAGTTCGGCTCAGTCCTCGGCCGCCCCGCAGGGCACATCGACGACGGCCACAACCTCGACCACGACCGCGCCTGCCCCGTCTCCAGCGCCTTCCACCACAGCGTCGCCCGCGCCGTCCAGGACACCGGCCCAGACCGCGGCTCTCGCGAAGACGCGCCTGCAGGTGGCGCCGATCGTCGGCGCATCGGTGGACGTGGCGGCCCCGTTGACGGCGGAACTGCAGACCCGCGCCAAGCAACGCGGCCTGACGCTTGTCGGCAGCACCGACCAGACGGCCACGCACGTGCTGAAAGGCTATTTCTCGACGATGTCCGAGGGCAAGGACACCACTGTCATCTATGTCTGGGACATTTACGACCCTTCCGGCAACCGCCTGCATCGCATCAACGGCCAGCAGAAGGCGCCCTCCGTCGGCAGCAGCGAAGGCTGGTCCGCGGTGGCGCCCGCGACCATGCAGGCAATCGCCGACCAGACGATCGACCAGTTCGCGGCGTGGCTAGGCAGCGGCGGCGCCGGTTGACCCTACTGTAGCCGGACGAACTGTTGCCGGCCAAATTGTTGTCGGCCAAGCTGTTGCCAGCTTGCGATGTTTTCCGTGTTTGTTGCGGTCGCCGGAAGGATTCCCGATAACGAGGCTTGCAATACCGGCGCGGGCCGCTAAAAGCCCGCATAAAAGGCTCGTCGAGAGTCTCTCGGGCCTCTCCATCCTTCACCAGGAACGGTGCATGAAGCTTTTCGCGGGCAATTCCAACCGGGTGCTGGCCGAGGCGGTCGCTCGCTATCTCAACATCCCGCTGGGTAAGGCTAGCGTCAGGCGCTTCGCCGACCAGGAAATCTTCGTCGAGATTCAGGAAAATGTGCGCGGCGAGGATGTCTTCATCCTGCAGTCGACCTCTTACCCGACCAACGACCATTTGATGGAACTGCTCATCATGATGGACGCCTTCATGCGCTCCTCGGCGCGGCGCATCACGGCGGTCATCCCCTATTTCGGCTATGCAAGGCAGGACCGCCGCGCCTCCGGCCGCACGCCGATCTCAGCCAAGCTGGTCGCCAACATGATCACCCGCGCCGGCGCCGACCGCGTGCTGACGCTCGACCTGCATGCCGGCCAGATCCAGGGCTTCTTCGACATCCCGACCGACAATCTGTTCTCGGTGCCGGTGATGGCCCGCGACGTGAAGGCCAAGTACAAGCAGCTCGGCAATGTCGTGGTCGTGTCGCCCGACATCGGCGGCGTGGTGCGGGCGCGCGCGCTGGCCAAGCGCTTCGACGCGCAGCTGGCCATCGTCGACAAGCGCCGCGAGCGCCCCGGTGAATCGGAAGTCATGAACATCATCGGCGCGGTCGCCGGCAAGGACTGCCTGCTGATCGACGACATCGTCGATTCCGGCGGCACGCTTTGCAACGCGGCCGACGCGCTGCTTGCCAACGGCGCGACCTCGGTCACAGCCTACATCACCCATGGCGTGCTGTCGGGCGGTGCCGTCGCCCGTATCGCCGGCTCGAAGCTGCAGGAGCTGGTGATCACCGATTCCATCCAGCCGACGCAGGGCGTGCTCGACGCACCGAACATCCGCGTCATTTCGATCGCCGACCTGATGGGTGAAGCGATCTCGCGCACGGCGACGGAAGAGTCGGTCTCAAGCCTGTTCGACTAACTATCCGCCGGTGCATAGCGCAGCAGCGTGACGCCTTGCGCAAGTCGCTCCGCGCCGAGCGGCTTCAGGGCCAGCGACAGACCTGATTGGAAATACGGCTTGCCGCCGCCCAGCACGACCGGATGCAGGTAGAGCCGGTACTCGTCGATCAAGCCCGCGCGTGCAAGATGGGCGGCCAACTCGGCCCCGGAGACGGAAATGTCGCCAGTTGCTTCTCCCTTTAGCGACTTTACTACTGCCTCCACGTCATTTCTAACCAGACGGGCATTCGGTCCAACCTCTTCAAGAGTGGTCGAAAACACGATCTTCGGCGTTTCACGCCACGCGTGCGCAAAATCCCGCTCGACCTCCTCGGCGGCGATCTCTCGCTCCGGGCTGTCCCAGAAGCGCATGGCCTCATACATCCGGCGTCCGCAGAGCGCGATCGTCGTCCGCCGCATCTCGTCGTTGAAATGTTGATGAAGTTCCTCTTCGGGGATGGGCAGGTCGATGTCTCCGCTCGGTCCGGCGATATAGCCATCGAGCGATGTCAGCATGGCATAGACGATTGTCGCCATAGGGGTTCCTCCGATTTCGCGCTCCCGCCAAGGATCATATCTGATTGCACCCTGCAATCGGAAGTCCAGGGAGTCCAGAGAGGCGGCGCATCGGTCCGATGCTGTGGCTCGGTCTCACGCGGCGAGCGGACCGCCTGCGCGCCGCGGGTTTTCACCGGCATCGCGCGCGCCGCGCATATAGCCGCGCGGCGAAGCGCCGAGCATGCGCTTGAACATGGTGGTGAAGGCCGGCACGCTGTCATAGCCGAGATCGAGCGCCACCCTTGTGATTGGCTCGCCATCGGCGAGCCTTGGCAGCGCGGCGAACAGGCAGGCTTGCTGGCGCCAGGTCGACAGCGACAGTCCCGTCTGGCGATGGAAAACACGGGTGAAGGACCGGCGGCTCATGCCCGCGGCATCCGCCCATTCGTCGATCGTAGCATGCGGCGAAGGGGCTGCCACGAAACGCCGGCAGAGCGCCGCGAGCTTCGGATCGGATGGGAAGGGCAACCCAAGCGGCCGTTCCGGCAGATTCGGGATTTCGTGCAGTAGTAGTCCCATGACCAGCGCGGCGCGCCCTTCGAGCTCGCCGCCTTGCGGCAATTTCTCCGATTCAACGATCAGGCTGTGCATCAGCTCGGTGATGCCGACGACGCGCAATCCCTCCGGCAGGCCGGCAATGGCGTTCGGCACCACATAGACCGAGCGCATCGAGACATCGCCCAGCATCTCGACCGAATGCTCGGTGCTGGCTGGTATCCACATCGCATGGTCGGGCGGCACCATCCAGCGGCCGTGTTTCGTCGTCACTAGAACCACACCGACCAGCGCGTGCAGCAGCTGGCTGCGGCTGTGGCGGTGGCGCGGCACGTGGTAACCGTCGGGATATTCGGTCGGCAGCGCCACCGCCGGTCCGACAGCCTCCTCCAGCCACTGCCAGCGGCTTTCATGCAGGCGGCCCAGCTCGGCGGCGTCGCCATTGAAGATTTCCCGGCCATGCGGCATCGGATATGGCCCACTTGCGTAACTATTGGACCAAACCACGAAAGAAGTCGCCATTCAAGCCGACTATAAGCCAAGCGTCCTATCCATGAGACTGCCTGCGGTTAGTCGCCAAAAAGACCACGGAGCATTGCCTTGACCGATACGACCGCCACATCCGTCGCCGCGCCGGCGACGGCAAGCAGCACCTCGGCGCAAGCGACGGTCTTTGCCATCATCCTTTCGGTGAGCTTCTGCCACGGCATCAACGACATCATGCAGTCGCTGCTGCCGGCGATCTATCCGCTCCTCAAAACCAATTACGGTCTCGATTTCTGGCAGATCGGCCTTTTGACCTTCACCTTCCAGGTCACGGCCTCGCTGCTGCAGCCGGTGATCGGCATGTTCACCGACAAGCGCCCTATGCCTTATTCCTTGCCTTGGGGCATGGCCTCGTCGCTGGTCGGCCTGATCGTGCTGGCCTATGCCGGCCACTATGTGCTGCTTTTGGTCGGTGCCTCGCTGATCGGTATCGGCTCGGCGATCTTCCATCCTGAGTCCTCGCGCATCGCCCGCTTCGCCTCGGGCGGTCGCTTCGGCCTTGCGCAGTCGCTGTTCCAGGTCGGTGGCAATTTCGGCCAGTCGATGGGCCCCCTGCTCGCCGCCTTCATCGTCGTACCGTTCGGCCAGACCAGCATTTCCTGGTTCGCCGTCGGCTCGCTGGTTGGCATCCTCGTGCTGTGGCAGGTCGGCGGTTGGTACAGCCGCATGCGCGCCTCGCAGGCCACCCGCAAGCAGTTTGCCCATGTGTCGCCCTTTCCACGCAAGAAGGTGATGGGCGCGCTCGCCGTGTTGACGCTGCTGGTGCTGACCAAGAACGCCTATATCGCTTCGCTCTCCAGCTACTACACCTTCTATTCCATCCATAAGTTCGGCGTTTCGGTGCAGACGAGCCAGGTCATGCTCTTCCTGTTCCTCGGCGCCTCGGCGCTGGGCATCCTGCTTGGCGGCCCGTTCGGAGACCGTTATGGCCAGAAGGCGATGATCTGGTTCTCGATCGTCGGCGTGCTGCCCTTCACGCTGGCGCTGCCCTACGCCAATCTGGAATGGACGATGGTGCTCACCGTGATGATCGGCCTGATCCTGTCATCTGCCTTCTCCAACATCGTGGTGTTCGCGCAGGAACTGGTTCCGGGCAGGGTTGGCACGATCGCCGGCATCTTCTTCGGCTTCGCCTTCGGCATGGGCGGTATCGCAGCCGCGGTGCTCGGCGTCATCGCCGACATGAAGGGCATCGATTTCGTCTTCCAAGTCTGTTCCTATCTCCCCTTCCTCGGCCTGCTGACTGTCTTCCTGCCCAACATGAAGGATGCAAGAAAGGCCTGACTGCGGGCCACGGAGAGAAGAGGGAAGAACGCGACACAAGCACCCGCCTGATGGCGGGTGTTTTGCTTGCGGTTGTGGGTTTGGATCAGCTTTTCCTCCGCAAGCCAAGACGCTGTGAAAGCGCATGGAGAAAGCCTTCGCCTCCATCGGCCGAGCGCAACGCGCGCAAATTCTCCAACGCGTCGCGCCCCCGCCTCGGCAAGGCGGCGAGCTGCTGTGGAAGGTCTTGCAGCGTCGCCGTCCAAACCAGTCCGTGCAATTGCGCAGCATCCGCCGATCCCGGATCGCGACGTTCGCTCCGCAACGCCTCGACAAGCAATCGTTGGAAATCTGCCGCGTTGTCAGCCAGCCGGACGCTCGGCCAATGCCTGAAATGCTCGTAGCCGCGAAACGCGAAGGGCGTTCCCACGATCTGCTTGCGATTGTACAGCGCTTCGGCGGTCTTGACGTTGGTGCCGCCGCCTTCGAGGATCGGAAGGATCACGACATCGGCAAGCGCGATCAGCGCGCTGAGCGTTCCGGCGTCCTGAACACCGAGCAACTCGATCTGGGCATTGTCGACGCCGGCGACCCTCAGGAACCTTGGATCGCGCCCGATCTGGCCGGCAACGCCGCCGACCACCACGATACGTTCGGCAGGCGACAGGTAGCCGAGGTCCGGCGCCATCATCTCAAGAAACCCGTTGGCGTTGGGAGGGTGGCCCGATGCCACGAAAAGAGCCGTGCGCAAGCCGGCAAATCGCTGCGCCCAACGGTCGAGGCCGACCGGCGCCGCCATCGGCCAGACGCCATTGGCCGCCACCACCACACTTGGATTTAGTTTGCGGAAATAGGCGGCATCCTGGTCGCTGACGGCGACAACCAGATCCGCGTTCGCCGCAAGATCTGACTCGATTTCCGCTGCGCGTTGAGCGCTCCAGAGGTCCGTTTGCGCCCCCGGTATCGTGGCTTCTTGCGCCAGCAATTCCTGTTCGACGTTGTGCGAACCGTAAACGATGGAAAAGCGTGTCTCGGGCGAGCACGTCTCGACATACTCACGCAAGGCCGGCCAAAGCCAACACTGCTCCAGGGCGATGACATCCGGCCTGAACTCGTCGAGGAACCTTGCGATTTCGCAGCGATGCGACCTGCTGGCCGTTATGAATTCGGCAGTGGCGACATCGGAACGCCATCCGCGCCTGGCCATCTTCCTCCGGAACCGGCGCGGCATCTCGATGAAAAAATCGCCGGCCTCCATTTCCTGCCTGGCGCCGCCATTGGGCGTGACGACGATGTGACGTGTTTCCCAGCCGCTATCCCGCAGGACCCTGTGAACGGCATTCGCTCTCAACTGGCCGCCATGGACCGGCCGCCAAATCGGAAACGTTCCAAGCGAAACATACCTCATTGTTTCGGCGCGATGCCGCAACGAAGTGTCGACGTCGCATTCATTTTCTCGGTTCCCATTCAAGCGGGACACTACCATTCGACGCCGAGTCTGGACATGATGTTGCTGGATGGATGCCAAGTACGCCTAAGACGGATCTTGGCGATTTCAAAGGTGGCAACATGGGTGCCAACACCCCTCGAATAGCCGGCTTCGCCATCACCTACAACAGCGGGGAAATTCTCAAGACATGTCTCCGCTCTCGCCGATTTGTCGATGAACTTATTGTCGTCGACAAATCATTAACCGATAGCACACCGTCCGTGGCCGAGGCCTATGCCGACAAAGTCATCTCTGTTCCATGGTCGCCATTGCCCACTGAGACCAGATTAACTGCCGACGAGGCATGCTCCCATGATTTCATCCTCTACCTGGACCACGACGAATGCCTCAGCGTCGAAGGCATCCATTGGGTGAGGGAAAATGCCGGCTCGCATCCTGCCGGCGTGTTTCGGTTTCCGAAGCGCGAATATATCCTGGGGCGTCACGACCAGGATGCTTATTACTGGCCCTCCTACAACATACGCGCTTTTCGCCGAGGCTCGGCTGAATTCGTTTCAACGCTTCATGAAGAAAGTCGGCGGCATAGAGGGAGAGGTCTATGACGTCCCGCATGACGAAGGCGTTTGCATTCACAATCTATCCCATCGAGACACTTTTCAATGGATCGAAAAGACCAATCGTTACACCAACGTGCAAGACAGGCTTTCCTTCTTCGACAGGAATACGCCACTTGAGGCTTTCGCCCAGGAGCGAATAGCCTTCTGGCTGGCCCAATCGAGATCCCGATCCGACTATGTTGTCTCGGCGGCGCTTCTGCGGGCAGTCTATGACATCGTGAACAGGGTGAAACTCTGGGAAGCGCAGGAGGGCCTGGATGGAAGCCGTGCGTTCGCGGCCGTTTGCGCTGAATTGGAAGCGACTTACGATATCGCGGACCGGGCAAAGCTCTGGGAGGCTCAGGACGGCCCTGACGGGAAAGCCGTATTCGCCGCTGTCCGGGCGGAACTGGAAGCCAGGGACAACGCATTCAGGCCCGGACACCGCCGGACGGATACCGACATTCCTCCGCATCGACAAAGGTCCTCGCTCAAAACCGTCATGAAGAAAATCGGCTCACGTCTGAGGGGAAAGAGGCCTTGA
Source organism: Mesorhizobium sp. WSM4976 (assembly GCF_029625685.1). Lineage (NCBI taxonomy): Bacteria > Pseudomonadati > Pseudomonadota > Alphaproteobacteria > Hyphomicrobiales > Phyllobacteriaceae > Mesorhizobium > Mesorhizobium sp. WSM4976. The sequence continues at coordinate 23,665 of NZ_JARTVT010000019.1, read as the reverse complement.
TGCCGGGAAACGGTCGGTACTCTTCTCAATTGCGAATCCTGACCCTTCTGGCACGCCACGGCACAGCCCGATATCCCGCTGCGCTCCAGCATTTGAGGGTGATGTTCGCCGGGCAAATGCCCCAGGTAGCGCACGATGTGGTTGTGATCGACAATTCGCTGCCGGAGGGTCACCGCGCCGACCTCGATCGCGGGGTTGAATTGATCGGCGGCTCAAACTCCAGCTGGGAATTCTCCGCCTGGGACAACGGTATTGCCCATGTCGGCAATCAGGTGAATGACTACGATCTGGTCCACCTCGCCACGTCTGCATTTGCCGAGTACACGCCGGGCCATCTCAAGCTGATCGACCAGAACGTCGTGCGGCATCTGCCGGGCTTGAACGCGGCGCTCGGCCATGTCGATTTCTATAATGAGCCCATGACGGTGTTTGGAATTCCCTCGCAGGCATGGCTCCGCAGCTCGTTCATCTTTCTGCAGCCGAGGCACTTGAAAGCTCTTGGATCAATGGTCGGCGTGCCCAGCGGCGCGCCGATTTTCAGCGGAGATCCGCTTGCGCCGTTCCGGGAAGACGCACCAATCTCACGCTCCTATAGACAGTTTTTGGTTGGATGGCTTACCGCGGCCGGGACGGCGCAAGGACCTGGATGGCATTCCCGGTTCGATCTAACGCTTGAGACGCTGCCTTTCTTCGAGAGCAAGGCAAGGGCGATCCTCAACGAGCAGATGCTGACGAACCGGTTGCTCGCGATCGGCGCCACAATCGTCGATGTCACCTGGCTCGCGCGAAAGGCCAAGGTGGCGGACAGCTTATCCCTTGGCGACATCCCCGACTGGCGGACCCAGATCCGGCCGAGAGTGGGCGCAGAATTCTGGCGTCTCCTGGATGGACCCGGCCGGGGAGGCAGACCCTAGACTGGGCGCGCTTTCGTGCCCCATCCTCTCGCAGCACCCGCCCGAGGGCGGGTGCTTTCACATTTTCGACAGGCAAGCTCAGGCCTTGAAGAAGGCCAGCAGATCCGCGTTGATGACCTCCGCATGGGTCGTCGCCATCCCGTGCGGAAAGCCCTTGTAGATCCTGAGTTCGCCCTTCTTGAGCAGCTTGACCGAGAGCAGCGCGGAGTCCGCGATCGGGACGATCTGGTCGTCGTCGCCATGCATGACCAGCACCGGTACGTCGATCTTCTTAAGGTCCTCGGTGAAGTCGGTTTCCGAGAACGCCTTGATGCAGTCGTAATGCGCCTTGGCGCCGCCCATCATGCCCTGCCGCCACCAATTGTCGATGACACCTTCGGAAACCTGGGCGCCGGGACGGTTGAAACCGTAGAACGGGCCGGCCGGAACGTCGTGGAAGAACTGGGCGCGGTTGGCCACCAGCGCGGCGCGGAAACCATCAAACACCTCGATCGGCAGACCGCCTGGATTGGCCGGCGTCTTCAACATGATGGGCGGCACCGCACCGATCAGCACGGCCTTGGCAACGCGACCGCCGCCACCATATTGCGCGACGTAGCGCGCTACCTCGCCGCCGCCCGTCGAATGACCGACATGGATGGCGTCCTTGAGGTCGAGATGCGCGGCGAGCGCCGCTACGTCGGCGGCATAGGTGTCCATCTCATTGCCGGTGTCGGTCTGGCCGGAACGGCCGTGACCGCGCCGGTCATGCGCGATGACGCGGTAACCTCGTGCCTGGAAGAACAGCATCTGGGCGTCCCAGTCGTCACTGCTCAGCGGCCAGCCATGGTGGAAGACGATCGGCTGGCCCGTCCCCCAATCCTTGTAGAATATCTGTGTTCCGTCCTTGGTGGTGATCGTGCCGCTGCCCGAGCCTGTCTTGGTCTGCGAGGTCATCTCAATCTCCTTCGGTTGATATCACGATAAATAATATCGCGATAATCTCTTCGTAGCGGAGACCGGAAGCCTTGTCCACGGAAATATGTATCGCGATATCATTTCTCGTGGTACACACAGAACGCTCAGTCGGCAAAAGGAATGCGCCGTGCCTCTCGCGTTGGACAATCAGCTCTGCTTCACGCTCTATGCCACATCGATGGCGATCAACCGCATGTACAAGCCAATGCTGGACGAGATGGGGATCACCTATCCGCAATATCTCGTGCTCAATGCGTTAGGAGAGGCTGACGGCATGTCGGTGGGCAGCATCGCGCATCGGCTCGCCCTGGAATCGAGCACCATCACGCCGCTGGTGAAACGAATGGAGCAAGCCGGCCTCGTCACCCGGCAGCGCAGCCAGACCGACGAGCGTCAGGTGCAGGTCGACCTGACCTCCAGCGGACGGGCTCTGCTCGTCCAGTGCAACTGCCTGAACGAGACACTGATCGAGCGCTCAGGCATGCAATTGGCTGAACTCGATGCCTTGAATCGGCAAATCCAGACGTTGCGCGATGCGCTGAATGGAGGCCAGACGACCGACGCCTAGCGCAACTGTCCAGAGGCGCGCAAAGCTGCGGGTCACGTCTCGATCTTCGCCGGCGGCAGCGGCGGCGCCACCAGCCCCTGGAACGGGTCGCGCCAGGCGGCGATCGCTTCCAGCCGGCCGTACCAGCGCTGGATCGACGGGTAGTCGTCGAGCGGCAATCCGGCGGTGTCGTTGAAGGGCAGGAACGTCGCCATGCGGAAGTCCGCATAGGAAATGGAATTGCCGACAAGCCACTCCCGTTCGGAAAGCTCAGGCTCGAGGACCGCCGCGGCCTTGTGGAACTGCCTCAGCCCCTCCTCCACCAGCGCCTCATCGATGGGACCCAGACCATAGCGCTGCTTGGTGCCGCGCTCGAAATGCACCATGTCGCAGGCGAAGGCGAAGCGTTCCTTGCCCCAGCTGATCCAGCGGATCATGTCCGGCTCATCGTTGCCGCCGCGCCAGAAATCCGAACGCATCTCGCGCGAAAGCCGGCAGGCGATGGCGTCCGTCTCCCACAGGCTCCATCCCGCGCCGACCAATATTGGCAAGGTCAGATTGGGGTTGAGCGCGCGGTAGCGCTCGGCCTGCCCCGGCGCCATCGGCGATGCGAATTCAAACGCGATCTCTGCCTTGAGATAGCGCGCCGTCGCGACCGCGAGGCGAGGAGTTGGATTGCGGCTGAACAGAAGTTTCATAGGGTCCCGCAGGTCTTGTTACACCTCGCAGGACGACCGAGAACCACCCGATCCTACATTTGCCGCAAATGGGATTTTCCGATCTATGCTCGGCGCTGAAAACCACCTTGCAAGCGGTCCAGCCCAACCGCTTGCACCCTTGCCCGCCTTCCGCTATAGAGCCGCCACCCGCGTAGACACCCTTGGAGGCAACGCGGAGGAAGGCCGGCTAGGCCTCGCATGATCCCCAGACGCATTTGGATCGCCAAACGCATCGGACAGATCGTGCAAGGCCGCGACGGCTTTCGACGTTTACGGTTGGCCTCGTGCTTGCCGCAAGCGCTCCATAACACGCGAAAGGAAATGCCATGAGCCACGATGCTTATGAGCTTAAAGCCGAAGCGCGCGAACAGGTCGGTAAGGGGTCCGCCCGTGCAGTTCGTCGCAACGGTAAAGTGCCTGCAGTTATCTACGGCGACAAGCAGCCTCCCCTGGCGATTGCGCTGAACTACAAGGACATCTTCTACAAGATCCACGGCGGTGGCTTCCTGACCACGGTCGCCACGATCGATGTCGACGGCAAGAAGATCCAGGTCCTGCCGAAGGATTTCCAGCTCGACCCGGTCAAGGATTTCCCTGTCCATGTCGACTTCCTGCGCATCGGCAAGGACACCGAGGTCAATGTCGACGTGCCCGTCCACTTCATCAATGAGGACAAGTCACCCGGCATCAAGCGCGGCGGCGTGCTCAACATCGTTCGCCACGAAGTCGAGTTCCACTGCCCGGCCAACGCGATCCCGGAATTCATCACCGTCGATCTCGCCGGCACCGACATCGGCGACTCGATCCACATCTCGGCGGTCAAGCTGCCGGCCGGCGTCAAGCCGGTCATCTCCGATCGCGACTTCACCATCGCGACCGTTGCCGGCTCGTCAGCGATGAAGCCGGAGACGGAAGCCACCACCGAAGCGGCGGCAACCGAAACGGCGGCCCCGGCGGCCGAAGAGAAGTAATTCTCTACGCCTGGAGGCGGCGATGCTTGTCTTTGCAGGCCTCGGCAATCCGGGCGCGAAATACGAAAACAACCGGCACAATGTCGGCTTCATGGCGGCGGACGCGATTGCCCGCCGCCATTCCTTTTCGCCTTGGTCGCGAAAATTCCAGGGCCTGATCTCAGAAGGCACGCTCGCCGGCGAGAAAATCCTGCTGATCAAGCCGCAGACCTTCATGAACCTTTCCGGACAGTCGGTTGGCGAAGCGTTGCGCTTCTACAAGCTCGAACCGTCCGCCCTCACCGTCTTCTATGACGAGATCGACCTTGCCGCCGGCAAGCTCCGGGTCAAGGTGGGCGGCGGCTCCGGCGGCCACAACGGCATCCGCTCGCTCGACCAGCATGTCGGCAATGCCTATCGCAGGGTGCGCATCGGCGTCGGTCATCCCGGCGTCAAGGAGATGGTGCACGGCCATGTGCTTGGCGATTTCGCCAAGGCGGACCGCGAGTGGCTGGATGTCCTGCTGGCGGCAATCGCCGACGATGCCGCGCTGCTCGCCAAGGGCGACGACAATTCCTTCATGAACCGCGTCACGCTCGCCTTGCGTGAAAAGCTTGTGCCGACCGGCGATGACGACCGCCCGCCGCCCAAGGAGAAGAAGGCGCAAAGCCACATCCGCCAGGCGCGCCCGCAGCAGCCGGCGCCAAAGCTTCCCGAGAGCGGCCCGATGGCTTCGATGCTGAAGAAGCTGTTCGGCAAGGAGTGAGCGCCGAACGAACGTCGCCTGGGGCTTGACGTTCGTCACTCCTATCGCCCATAGCCCTCACCAAAATCGAATTCCCGATAGGACCGAACGAACATGGGTTTCAAATGTGGCATCGTTGGCTTGCCCAACGTCGGCAAGTCGACGCTGTTCAATGCGCTGACCAGGACGGCCACCGCGCAGGCCGCCAACTATCCTTTCTGCACCATCGAGCCGAACACCGGCGAGGTGGCGGTGCCGGATCCGCGCCTGCAGAAGATCGCGGCGATCGGCAAGTCGAAGGAGATCATCCCGACCCGCATCTCCTTCGTCGATATCGCCGGCCTGGTGCGCGGCGCCTCCAAGGGCGAAGGGCTGGGCAACCAGTTCCTAGCCAACATCCGCGAGGTCGACGCGATCGTGCATGTGCTGCGCTGCTTCGAGGATGACGACATCACCCATGTCGAGGGCCGCATCGATCCTGTCGCCGATGCCGAGACGGTCGAGACCGAGTTGATGCTCGCCGACCTCGAAAGCCTTGAGCGCCGCATCGTCCAAATCCGCAAGCGGGCCGCCGGCAAGGACAAGGAAGCCATGGCCGTCCTGCCGATGATGGAGGCGTCGCTCGAATTGCTGCAGGCCGGCAAGCCGACGCGCTTCCTGCTCAACGGCATCGCGCCGGAGGATCTGCGCATTCTGCAAGGGCTGAACCTGCTCACCTCGCATCCCGTTCTCTATGTCTGCAACGTCGCCGAGGCGGACGCCGCCACCGGCAACGAGCACACGCGCGCGGTGGAGAAGATGGCGGCAGCGCAGGGCGCCGGCACGGTGGTGATCTCGGCGGCGATCGAGGCGGAGGTCGCCCAGTTTTCTGACGAGGAGGAAATGGAATTCCTTGCCTCGATCGGCCTCGACGAGCCGGGCCTCAACAAGGTGATCCGCGCCGGCTACGAGCTGTTGCACCTCATCACCTATTTCACCGTCGGGCCGAAGGAGACGCGCGCCTGGACGATCCACAAGGGCGATAAGGCGCCGCAGGCGGCCGGCGTCATCCACACCGATTTCGAGCGCGGCTTCATCCGCGCCCAGACGATCTCCTACAACGACTTCGTCACGCTGGGCGGTGAAGTGGCCGCCAAGGAAGCCGGCAAGGCGCGCGACGAAGGCAAGGACTATGTCGTCCAAGACGGCGACATCATGCTGTTCAAGTTCAACACCTGATCCTTCAGGAGACCCGGCGATGATAAAAACCTTCGTCGCGGACAATGATCGCCTGCGCCTCACCGAGGATCTCGCGGCGGATGGCGATAGGGTCGTCTGGGCCGATCTCTTCAACCCGACCAAGAAGGAAGAGGCGCGCATCGAGAGCTGGCTGGGCATCGCCATTCCGACCCGCGAGGAGATGGAAGAGATCGAGATTTCGAGCCGGCTCTATGTCGAGGACGGCGGCTACTTCATGACCGCCGTGCTTCCGGCGCAGACGGAAGCTGACGATCCGCTGATGTCGCCGGTAACCTTCGCCCTCGTCGGCAAGAGGCTGATCACCATCCGCTACCACGAACCCAAGGCCTTCAAGACCTTCCCGCTGCGCGCCGAGAAGGTGGCGACCGGCTGCACCAGCGGCGACACCATCCTGATCGGCTTGCTGGAAGCGATAGTCGACCGCCTGGCCGACATCCTCGAGCGCGCCGGCCGCGATGTGGAAGCCATCTCGCGCGACATCTTCGAGGCGCGCTCGACCAAGGCCTCCAAGCGCAACCGCGATTTCCAGGAATTGCTGAAAGGCATCGGTCGCAAGGAGGATCTCGCTTCGTCCGTTCGCGACAGCCTGATCTCGTTGCAGCGCCTCGCCGGCTTCCTCGCCCATGTCGCGGACCAGACCAAGATGAGCAAGGATGTGCGCGCCCGCATCAAGACGCTCTCGCGCGACGTGCTGTCGCTCGCCGACCATGCAACCTTCCTGTCGCAGAAGATCTCGTTCCTGCTCGATGCCACGCTCGGCATGATCTCGATCGAGCAGAACGCCATCATCAAGATCTTCTCGGTCGCCGCCGTCATCTTCCTGCCGCCGACGCTGGTCGCCTCGATCTACGGCATGAATTTCGACATCATCCCCGAACTCAAATGGGAATTCGGCTACCCATTCGCCATCGGCCTGATGGTGATCTCGGCCATCCTGCCCTTCTGGTATTTCCGGCGCCGCGGCTGGCTCTGAGGTAGTCGCCAGCCGACAGCTGGCTTACCAGAAATCACTTGACCAAATTGCCTTGGACCTTCATCCGGGAATGCCCGATTTGGGGATCAAGCATTCGTCAACCGGATTGCCGCATGACCGGAAAGACCTGGGCCTATGAGGATTTCGTCGAGGGCGCCTCGCTCGACCTCGGCAGCAAGACTGTGAGCGCTGCCGAGATCATCGAATTCGCCTCGGAATTCGATGCCCAGCCGATGCATCTCGACGAGGAAGCCGGCAAGGCCAGCATCCTCGGCGGGCTTTCGGCTTCGGGCTGGCACACCTGCGCGATGTTCATGCGCATGCTGTGCGACGCCTTCCTGCTCGATTCGACCTCTCAAGGGTCGCCCGGCATCGAACATGTGAAATGGAAGAAGCCGGTTCTGGCCGGTGATACCCTGCGCGGCAGGGTCACGGTCCTGTCCAAGCGCCAGTCCAAATCGCGGCCCCAACTCGGCTTGATCAGCATGCGCAGCGAGCTCTTCAACCAGCGCGGCGAATGCGTCTTCGAGCTGGAGAACACTGGCATGTTCCTGACCCGCGAGGCCGCGGCATGACCCTCGACGAATTCTTCCTGATCGGCCAGACCGTCACGCTCGGCTCGCACAAGTTCGAAGCCGACGAGATCAAGGCATTCGCCAGGAAATACGACCCGCAGATCTTCCACGTCGATGAAGAGGGGGCGAAGAAGAGTGTGCTCGGCGGGCTCTGCGCCTCGGGCTGGCACACAGCCGCCACCTGGATGAAATACAACCTCGAAAAGCGCATGGAGACCGAGGGCGTTCGCTGGACCGGCCCCGGCCCGCAGCCCGAATTCGGCCCCTCACCCGGCTTCCGCAATCTGAAATGGTTGAAGCCGGTCTATGCCGGCGAGACCGTGACCTTCACGCGCACCGCACTTGCCCATCGCCCGCTCGCCGGACGCCCGGGCTGGAGCCTGCTCACGCTGCGCTCGGAAGGTTTCGATTCGACCGGCGACAAGGTCATCGAATTCGACAGCGCCGTGCTGGTGAAGGTCGAGTAGCGCCGCCTTCTCCTTCTCCCCTTGTGCCCCTTGTGGGAGAAGGGGAAGCCCCGCTCAATGCCCCTCATATCCGATCAGCGTCCTCACCGGCACGCCGAGCGCTTCCAGTCTCTTGCGGCCGCCGAGGTCCGGCAGGTCGATGACGAAGCAGGCCGCGACGATGTCGGCGCCGATCTGCCTGAGCAGCCTGACCGCTGCTTCCGCGGTGCCGCCGGTGGCGATCAGGTCGTCGACCACGATCACCTTCTCGCCGGGGGAGACGCCGTCCTTATGCATCTCCATCTCGTCCAGCCCATATTCGAGGCTGTATGCCACCCGCACCGTTTCATAGGGCAGCTTGCCCTTCTTGCGGATCGGCACGAAGCCGGCCGAAAGCTGGTGCGCCACGGCGCCGCCCAGAATAAAGCCGCGAGCCTCGATGCCGGCGATCTTGTCAATCTTCAGCCCGGCATAGGGATGCACCAGCTCGTCGATGGCCCGCCGGAAGGCACGCGCGTCGCCAAGCAGCGTGGTGATGTCGCGAAATAGGATGCCGGGCTTGGGGTAATCCGGAATGGTGCGGATGGCCGCAAGCAGCGTGTCTTCGAGGGAGGATTTCATAAGCGGTTGATCCGTTGCCGCACAGTTTTGCCGGCAAGCGGGCGAAAAGAAAAGGGCGCCTTTCGGCGCCCGAGCATTTTTCTGAAAGCCCGCCGGCTTAGTGCGCGACGTCGGCCCACACCCTGCGCTTGGTCATGTAAACCAGCGCGCCGAAGAGCAGAAGGAAGACCATGACGCGGAAGCCGGTCTTCTTGCGGTCTTCGAGATGCGGCTCGGCGGCAAACATCAGGAAGGCCGAGACGTCGCGGGCATACTGGTCGACGGTCTGCGGCGAGCCGTCGTCATAGGTTACCTGGCCGTCCGAGAGCGGCTTCGGCATCTTCAAGGATACGCCGGACAGGAAGTACGGATTGTAGTGCGTGCCTTCCGGGATCACCATGCCGGCCGGCGGCGTCTGGTCGTAGCCGGTGAGCAGCGAGTGGATATAATCCGGGCCGCCCTGCGCATATTGGGTGAAGATGTCGAAGATGAAGCGCGGGAAGCCGCGCTCGACGCCACGCGCCTTGGCGAGCAGCGACATGTCCGGCGGGGCGGCGCCGCCATTGGCGGAAGCCGCGGCCTGCTCGTTCGGGAACGGCGCCGGGAAGTGGTCCGACGGCTTGCCGGGACGGTCGAACATGTCGCCGGCGTCGTTCGGGCCGTCATGGATGGTGTATCCGGCGGCCAGCGTCTTGATTTGCGCTTCCGAATAACCGAGCCCTTCCAGCGTGCGGAACGCCACCAGGTTCATCGAGTGGCAGGCCGAGCAGACTTCCTTATAGACCTTGAGGCCGCGCTGCAGCTGCGCCTTGTCATAGGTACCGAACGGGCCCGCGAAGCTCCAGCTCATTTCCTTCGGCTCGTTGATCGGGAAATGCGTCGGAGCGGCCGCATTCTGCTCTTCCGCCGCCATGGCCGCGGTACCCGCGACCAGCAGGCCGAGCAGCGCCAGCGAGGTGAGAATCTTCTTCATACCCAAAATCCCCTCAGATCCTCAGCCCTTGGTTTCCGGCGCGGCGGTTGCGCCTGCCGGATGTCCGCTGCCGCCCTTGTTCTTTTCCAGCACTGCCTCGGTGATCGAGTTCGGCAGCCTGCGCGGCGTCTCGATTAGGCCGAGCACCGGCATGATGATCAGGAAGAAGGCGAAGTAGAACAGCGTCGCCATCTGCGCCATGAACACGTAAGCGCCTTCCGCGGGCTGCGAGCCCAGCCATCCAAGCAGGATGGCGTCGGCAACGAACAGCCAGAAGAACAGCTTGTACCACGGACGGTAGACCGCCGAGCGCACCTTGGATGTGTCGAGCCACGGCACCAGGAACAGCATGGCGATGGCGCCGAACATGCAGAGCACGCCGCCGAGCTTGGAGTTGATCGGGCCGATGTTGAAGGTGATGGCGCGCAGGATCGCGTAGAACGGCAGGAAGTACCATTCCGGAACGATATGGGCCGGCGTCTTCAGCGGGTTGGCGACCGTGTAGTTGTCGGGGTGGCCGAGATAGTTCGGCAAGTAGAAGACGAAATAGGCGAAGACGAACAGGAACACGATCATGCCGAACGCATCCTTGATGGTCGCGTAGGGCGTGAAGGCGACCGTGTCGGTCTTCGACTTGACCTCGATGCCGGTGGGGTTCGACTGGCCGACGACATGCAGCGCCCAGATGTGCAGCACCACGACGCCTGCGATCATGAACGGCAACAGGTAATGCAGCGCGAAGAACCGGTTCAGCGTCGGATCGTCGACAGCGAAGCCGCCGAGCAGAAGCTGCTGGATCCAGTTGCCGACCAGCGGAATGGCGCTGAAGAAGCCGGTGATGACGGTGGCGCCCCAGAAGCTCATCTGTCCCCAGGGCAGAACATAGCCCATGAAGCCGGTGGCCATCATCAGCAGGTAGATGATGCAGCCGAGGATCCACAGCAACTCGCGCGGCGCCTTGTAGGAACCGTAGAACAGGCCGCGGAAGATGTGGATGTAGACGGCGACGAAGAAGAACGAGGCGCCGTTGGAATGGAGATAACGCAGCAGCCATCCCGAATTCACGTCGCGCATGATCTTCTCGACCGAATCGAAGGCGAGATTGGTATCGGACGTGTAGTGCATCGCCAGCACGATGCCGGTCAGGATCTGCGCGACCAGCATGATCGACAGGATGCCGCCGAACGTCCACATGTAGTTGAGGTTGCGCGGCACCGGATAGGCCACGAAGCTGTCATAGACCAGCCGCGGCAGCGGCATGCGGGCGTCGAACCAGCGCTCGATACCGGTCTTGGGCGTATAGGTCGAGTGTCCCTCGCTCATCGAAATATCCCCTGCCTCAACCGATAAGGATCTTGGTATCGGAAATGAACTTGAATACCGGGATCGCCATGTTCTCCGGCGCCGGGCCTTTGCGGATGCGGCCGGCGGTGTCGTATTGCGAGCCGTGGCACGGGCAGAACCAGCCACCGAAGTCGCCTTCCTGGCCGAGCGGGATGCAGCCGAGATGGGTGCAGACCTGCACCATCACCATCCAGGCTTCCTTGCCGGGAGTGGTGCGGTTGGCGTCGGTCGCCGGCGCGTCGGACGGCAGGTTGGCATTGCGCGCGATCGGGTCCTTGAGATCGGCGAGATTGACGGCCTCGCCGTCCTTCATTTCCTTTTCGGTGCGGTTGCGCACCACCACCGGCTTGCCGCGCCACTTGACGATCAGCGAAGAACCGGGCTGCAGCGAGGAGACATCGACCTCGACCGAGGCCAGCGCCAGCGTCGAGGCGTCCGGGCGCATCTGGTCGATGAACGGCCAGGCGACGGCTCCCGCGCCGACAACGGCGGCCATGCCGGTGGCTACGTAGAGAAAATCGCGACGGTTGGGATCGTGGATGTCGGTTGCGCTCACGGGTGCCTGATCCTTTCGCCTCTTCCTAACCGGAGGCCGAGCCTTGTCCCCGCTCAATCGCACCTGCCCGACAGCGCATGGCGAACAGGCTAGCGAATTCCTCCGGCATTTGGATTTTCGGTTTATGCGTGCGGCCCGTTTTTGTCCAGCGGGGTGAGGCCACAAGGGCAGATTGTCGCGGGGAAGCGCAGCGGCCGTGGCCGACGTGTCCTCGCGAGGTCGCCGGACGGCGTGAAACAGCGGGAAATCCGGAGTGAAATCAGGGCGGTGTTTGCCTCGACATCGGCTCCTGGCCCGGTCTATTCTGCCGTCATGGCGCATGTCATTGAACGCGACAGCTGGGCCGACGCCCCCGACCGCTGGAAAGGCGAACTGCAATGCGGCCAGTTCGGCGCCAATTCCTGCCTGATCTTCAACTATCAGGAAAGGATCGGCGCCGGCCCGCGCCTGCACAAGCACCCCTATGCGGAGATCTTCGTCATCCGCTCCGGCACCGGCCTGTTCATCATCGGCGACCGGGAAATCAGGGCCACAGCCGGCCAGATCCTGATCGTGCCGCCTGACACCCCGCACAAATTCACCAATCTCGGCCCCGGTCCGCTCGAAAGCACCGACATCCACGAGAACGGCCACTTCATCACCGAATGGCTGGAATGATTTCTCTTCCGGTCCGTGGTTGATAGGGCCTGTCCGACCACCGACTGCAGCCTAGTTCTATCGATGGGACGTCGATGGAGATCGAAGCATGCAAACACGTACTGTCGAGGTCGAGGGGCTGGCAATCGCGGTCCGGGAAGCGGGACCGCCCAATGCCCCTGGGCTGCTCCTGCTGCACGGCTGGCCGCAAAGCTCCTATGCTTTCGAAGCAATCATTAACCAACTGGCCAGGAACCAGCGCGTCATTGCGCCTGACCTGCCAGGTATCGGCGCCTCGCAGGGCTTGCCCAGAAGCGGGGAGAAGGCATATCTGGCCGAGCTGATAGGCGGGCTGATTGAGGCTTGCGGCCTGCGGCAGGTCATCGTCGCCGGCCATGACGTCGGCGGTCAGATCGTCTTCGCGCTGTTGCGCGACAAGCCGGGAAAATTGTGCGGCGCGGTGATCATGGATGTCGTCATCCCTGGCGTGGCGCCGTGGGAAAAGGTCATCCACAATCCGCATATCTGGCATTTTGCCTTCCATGCGATCCCGGTTTTACCCGAGATGCTGGTGAGCGGCCATGAGCGCGTCTATTTCGATTTCTTCTTCGACACCCTCTCCGAGGAAAAGTCGGCGATCCCTCCCAAGGCCCGGGATATCTGCGCGAAGGCCTATTCGCGGCCGGAAAGCCTCAAGGCGGGGTTCGACTGGTATCGAGCATTTGCCGAGGATGCCAAGGCCAACGCCGCTGCGCCCGCAGTCTCGATCGGCACGCCGGTGCTTTATCTCAGGGGCTCGGCCGAGTCCGGCGACATAGCCGATTATCTCGATGGCTTGAGGTCCGCTGGCCTGTCGCAGGTCGAAGGCGACATCATTGCAGGCTGTGGGCACTTCGCAGCTGATGAGAACCCCACGGCGCTTGCTGCGCGATTGGTGCGCTTCCGTGAAGAAATCAGCGCCTAGCTAGCTGGCGCCGAGCCTGACCAGCACGGCCCGCGGGATGTTGTATTCGCGGATCACGGCATCGTGCTTGCGCAGGCCGCAAAGCTCGCGCTGGATGAAATAGGCGTGCACGGCCGCGGCCGCTTCCTTCAGCAGCCGGTTGCGGTGCTCGCCCTCCCCGCTCTCGCGCAATCTGGCAAGAGTTTCCTCGACGCGCTGGCCGGCGCGGCCAAGCGCGGCGGCCTTCTCGGCGAGGATTTCGTGACCGAGCAGGTCGAGCGCGCTTTCCTGCGCGCCAGACCGTCCGAAATTGGTAGGCATGCGTACTGACATGGTCGCGTTCTACTCCGCCGGCCGCGTCTCTTCCAGCGCGCTTTCCTCGTTGAACAGGAAACCGCCGGACTGTCGCTTCCACAGCCTCGCATAGAGCCCGTCGAGCCCCACCAGCTCGTCATGCGTGCCCTGCTCCAGGATGCGGCCGCCGTCGAGCACCACCAGCCGGTCGAGCGCCGCGATGGTGGAAAGCCGGTGCGCGATGGCGATCACCGTCTTGTTCTCCATCAACCGCGTCAGATTCTCCTGGATCGCCGCTTCGATGTCTGAATCGAGCGCCGAGGTCGCCTCGTCGAGGATCAGGATCGGCGCATCCTTGAGGAAGACGCGGGCGATGGCGACGCGCTGCCGCTGGCCCCCGGAGAGTTTCACGCCGCGCTCGCCGACATAAGCCTCGTAGCCGGCGCGGCCGCGGTTGTCGCGCAGTCCTAGGATGAAGTCATGCGCCTCGGCCTTTTTCGCCGCGGCGATCACCTTCGCGTCAGTGGCATCCGGCATGCCGAGCTTGACGTTGTCGCGCAGCGAGCGGTGGAACAGCGCCGTGTCCTGGCTGACGACGCCGATATTGCCGCGCAGCGAGTTCTGCGTCACATGCGCGATATCCTGGCCATCGATCAGGATCTGGCCGCCTTCCAGATCGTAGAGGCGCAGGATCAGATTGGCCAACGTCGTCTTGCCGGCGCCGGACGGACCGACCAGGCCGACCTTCTCGCCCGGACGCACGACGAGGTCGATCCCGTCAAGCACACCTGCCCCCTTGCCGTAATGGAAGGTGACGTTGCGGACATCGATGCGACCGCCGGTGACGACCAATTCCCTAGCGTCTGGCGCATCGGTCAGGCCGAGCGGCTGCGAGATCAGCGCCTTCGAATTCTCCAGCACGCCGAGATTTCGTAAGATGCCGTTGAGCTGCATCATCAGCCGCCCAAGCAGCATGTTGAGCCTCAGCACCAGCGACAGGGTGAAAGCGACGGCGCCGACCGTGATCGAGCCTTCGACCCAGAGATAGATGGCGAAGGCGGCGATCGCGGTGATCATGACGCCGGAGAGCATGGTCAGCGCCATACGCACGCCGGTCAGTCGCCGCGTGAACGGCCGCAGCGCATCGAGATAGATGTCGAAGCCGCTACGGATATAGCGATCGTCGCCGTCGGCCGAAAACAGCTTCAGCGTCTGCACGTTGGAATAGGAATCGACAATGCGGCCGGTGATCATCGAGCCGGCCTCGGCGGTCGCCTCGGCATGCTTGCGGATTGCCGGCAGATAGAGTTTCGCCAGCCAGCCGAACGCGGCGATCCACACCACCACCATGAGCGCCAGCCGCAGATCCAGCCCCGCGACCAGCGCCAGCGTGGTGACCGTGTAGACGATCATGAACCAGACCACCTCGATGAAGCTTTCCATCAGGTCGCCCGTCGCCTGCCCCGCCTGCCAGACTTTTGTCGCGATGCGGCCGGCGAAGTCGTTCTGGAAGAAGGCGTAGGACTGGCGCGAGACATGCCGGTGCGCCTGCCAGCGCACAAGATTGTAGAAGCCTGGCGTGATCGTCTGCTCGTCGACCAGCGCCGAAAGGCCGACGACGGTCGTACGGATGATCAGCACCACCGCGCCCATGAACAAGAGCTCGGGACCGGCCGCGGCCCAAAGCGCGTGCCAGCTGCGCTCGCCGGGCAATTGGTCGAGGATATCGACCAGCCTGCCGACGAAATAGAACAGGCCGGCCTCGACCAGCGGCGCGATGCCGCCGATGACGAGCATGGCGAAGAAGGCGAGCTTCGCCTGTCCGACATAGTGCCACAGGAAGCCGCCGACGCTGGCGGGCGGCCGCAGATTCGCGGGCTCGCGGAACGGGTAGACCCAGTGCTCGAACCAGCGATAGATGGCCTGCATCATTCGGCGGCTTCACCTTTGGCAATCGCATCGTTGGCGGCGTCAGCCGGTCCGTCATCGAGCAGGAAGCCGCCCGACTGGCGCTGCCAGAGCTGGGCATAGAGTCCGCCCTTGGCGACGAGTTCCTCGTGCGAGCCTTCCTCGATGATGCGGCCCTTGTCCATGACGACGAGCCTGTCCATCGCCGCGATCGTCGACAGCCGGTGCGCGATGGCAATGACGGTCTTACCCTGCATCAGCTTGTAGAGATTCTCCTGGATCGCCGCCTCGGCTTCCGAATCGAGCGCCGAGGTCGCCTCGTCGAGGATCAGAATCGGTGCATCCTTCAGCATGACACGGGCGATCGCGATGCGCTGCCGCTGACCGCCGGACAGTTTCACGCCGCGGTCGCCGACATGGGCGTCGAAGCCCTTGCGGCCATTGTGGTCCGAAAGCCCGTCGATGAAATCGAGCGCTTCCGCCCGCCGCGCTGCTTCGATGAGCATCTCCTCGGTCGCGTCCG
Organism: Mesorhizobium sp. WSM4976; assembly: GCF_029625685.1. NCBI lineage: Bacteria > Pseudomonadati > Pseudomonadota > Alphaproteobacteria > Hyphomicrobiales > Phyllobacteriaceae > Mesorhizobium > Mesorhizobium sp. WSM4976. The sequence goes on along the minus strand of NZ_JARTVT010000019.1, from coordinate 7,823 downwards.
GCCGGCCGTAGAGGATGTTCTCCTTCACCGACCGGTGCAGCAAAGAGGTGTCCTGCGTCACCATGCCGATCTGCGCGCGCAGCGAATCCTGCGTCACCGCCGCGATCTCCTGGCCGTCGACGAGGATCCTGCCGCTTTCCAGGTCGTAGAAACGCAGCAGCAGGTTGACCAGCGTCGACTTGCCAGCGCCGGACCGGCCGACAATGCCGACCTTTTCGCCGGGCTGCACGGTAAGCGACAGGTTCTCGATGACGCCCTTCTGCTTGCCGTAATGGAAGCGGATGTCCTCGAAGCGGATTTCGCCCTGACTGACGGCGATGTCCTTCGCACCCGGCCTGTCTTCGACCAGGCGCGGCAGCGAGATCGACTGGATGCCGTCCTGAACCGTGCCGATATTCTCGAACAGCCCGGACATCTCCCACATGATCCACTGCGACATGCCCCACATCCGGAGCACCAGGCCGATGACCACGGCGACGGCGCCAATCGTTACCGCGTCGCCGAGCCACAGCCACAGCGACAGCGCGGTGACCGAAAACAGCAACAGCGCGTTGAGGATGTAGAGCAGGCCGTAGAGCACCGTCACCAGCCGCATCGACCGGTAGACCGTCTCGAGGAATCCAGCCATGCCTTCCCTGGCGAAGGCCGCCTCGCGGCGAGCGTGGGAAAACAGCTTCACCGTCTGGATGTTGGAATAACTGTCGACGACGCGGCCGGTCATCATCGAACGCGCATTGGCCTGCTCTTCGCCGACCTTGCCGAGCCGCGGAATGAAATAGAACAGCAGAGCGATGTAGCCGACCAGCCATACGCCCAAGGGAGCGGCCAGGCGCAGGTCCGCCGAACCGACGATGAACAGCATGCCAAGGAAGTAGACAACGATATAGTTAAGGACGTCTATGATCTTAATGACGCAGTCGCGCACGGCCAGCGCGGTTTGCATCAGCTTGGTGGCGATGCGGCCGGCGAACTCGTCCTGGTAGAAAGCCATCGACTGCTTCAGCAGGTAGCGATGGACCTGCCAGCGTATCCGCATCGGATAGTTGCCCATCGTCGTCTGCTGGTTGATCAGCGAACGCAACCAGACCATGCCGGGCAGCGCAAACAGAACGATGAAAGCCATGCCGGCCAGCTTCCAGCTCTCTGTCTGCAGGAAGGTCTCCCGGTTCTGCGCCGACAGCCAATCGACGATGCGGCCCATGAAACCGAACATCCACACTTCGGCGACGGCGATCGCCGCCACCAAGAGAGCATCGACGATGATGTAAGGCCAGGCGCCACGTGTGTAATGCACGCAAAACGCGACCAGCGTCTTCGGCGGCTCGACCGGTTCCTCGGCGGGAAACGGATCGAGCCTCTGTTCAAACCAGCGGAACATTCCAGGCACTCACGACGCTACGCGCTCACGCGGCGCGGGATTGATGGGCAAGGCTTTGCGGCCGCGCGGTATTGCGGGCCGGCGATACGGAATCATCCGCATTGCCGGCCTTGCTGCTCGCAATATAGGGTTTCGCCGGCGTTTCGCCGACAGGCTCGTTCGACGATCCTGACGACGCCGAGCTTCCCGACGAAAAGCCGGACCCTGCCCGGTCCCTGTCGCCCGGACGGAAGATACGGATGATCCGGCGCACCAGCGTGGGGCGGCTGTGGTCGGGCACCGCGCGCGAGAAATCGACATCCGGCAGCATGCCGCGATGTGGCCTGCGACGCTCCTCGGCATGCACCGCCGACGAATAGGTTTCGCCGATCAGCAGCGCCCAGGTGGCCACCTTGCGTTCATGCAGGCTTCTTGACCCCGGTATCTTGTAGGGATCGAACATTGGTCCGTCCTCCATATGCAAATGCGTTAAAAAGGGTGATACGGCCTTGATCCCCGGCATTCGACCGAAAGCGCGGATCGAATCGTCCGGGGCCGGACGGCAAGCGTCGGCTGGGAGACGACAAATGTCGGTCCCGGCACGTTCAGCTGGGGCGCGGCGGCGCCCCTTTGGCAGTTTGAAAAACATCGCAAGATTCCTTCTAAGGGCCGAAAACTGGGTTCGGCGGGAATCGGTGCGATGAAGACTTTAAAGTGTCAGAAGAATCGTCGTACCGAAACCGCCATTGGGCATACGAGAGCCCAGGAGAGGCGCTGGATGTGCATGGTCATCATGTGTTCCCCTCCATTCGGTTCGGGTTGACGATGGTGGGCATATACCGGACTTCGCAGAAAATGGCCACCCGCCAGGCCAGAAATCGCCGAAAGCGGGAGATGCCTGTGGCCGATCTGCCACTTATTAGCAGGATGCGAAAATGAACGATCGTCTCCGCGTCGCGCTCTACCAGCCGGATATCGCCGGCAACACCGGGACAATCCTGCGCTTCGCCGCCTGCCTCGACATCGCTGTCGATATCATCGAGCCTGCCGGATTCCCGCTCTCCGACCGCGCGCTGAAACGAGCCGGCATGGACTACCTCGAAATGGCGGCGCTCACCCGCCATGTCGACTGGCACGCCTTCGAGGCATGTCGAAAGGCGCACACGCGCCGGCTGGTGCTGCTCACCACCAAGGCCACCAGCGCCTACACGGACTTCGCGTTTACTGCCGGCGACATTCTTCTGTTCGGCCGCGAATCCGCCGGCGTGACGGAAGAGGTCCATCAGGCGGCGGATGCGCGACTGACCATTCCGATGCGAGCGGGCGCGCGCAGCATCAATGTCGCCCTGTCGGTCGCCATGGTCGCGGGCGAAGCGCTCCGCCAGCTCGGCTAAAGCAATTCCAGGAAAAGTGTGAAACGGTTTTCCGTCCGGAATTGCGTCGAAACAACGAGCCAGCCTTCGCGCTTCCGCGTTATCCCGAACCGCAGTTCGTTCCGCCATCGTTCCCGCCCAGACGCACATGGCCCTTCTCCCGCAATTGCCCTATCGATATTTCCTGGATACAAGCTCAACTTAACTTGAGGTCAACCAGGAATTTGAGAATGGCTCCAGTGAGGGAATTGACGGTCGGCCAAGTTGCCATGCGCAGCGGCGTCGCGGTATCGGCGCTGCATTTCTACGAGGCGCGCGGGCTGATCCGCAGCCACCGCACCTCCGGCAACCAGCGGCGCTACAGCCGCGATGTGCTGCGGCGCGTGGCGATCATCCGCGTCGCTCAGGAGGTCGGCATCTCGCTCTCCGACATCGCCCGGGCGTTCCAATCCCTGCCCGAAGAACGCACGCCGACGCGAGAGGACTGGAACCTGCTGTCGACAGTCTGGCGCGACGATCTCGACCAGAAGATCGCCCAGATGAAGAAATTGCGCGACGGTCTGACCGACTGCATCGGCTGCGGCTGCATGTCCATCGACAAATGCCCGTTGAGGAACAAGGAAGACCGGCTGAGCGCCCAAGGGTCGGGAGCAAGGCGACTGGTGGTCGCGCGCTGATCCTCTATTGCTGTCCGCTTCAAGACACCCGGGATGGACGCTACTTGTCTGGAGACAGGCCAATGCAGCGAGCCTGCGCCAGTCAGCATTTTCGACGGTTATCCCAAAGATAATCCTTGCAAGACAAGGATTTGGTCTGCAGGAAAATGCCTTCGACCCTGAATCTCTATAAAGGCCGAGCGGACCGCACGGGCATGAATTGTAACGCCATCGCGTCCCTTGGCCCGAAGGGCCTGCAAGGCCTGAGCCTGACCGCGCAAGATTTCGCCTCGCGCTGGCGCGCCGTTCCGGCCGGCCTCGCCGAGCCTTCAACGCATGACCTCTATCTTGCGCCCCATTGCGACGACATCTGTTTTTCGCTTGGGGCTTTCGTGCTTCGGCGGCGAAAAGGCGTTCTGCTCACCTTATTCTCGCAGTCAGGCTATGTGGCCCAGCCTCGGACGGTTGCAGAACTTGGCGATGACCGCATCGCCGCGATCTCCAGCCTGCGCCAGCGTGAAGACCTCGCCTTTACGGAGCAGACAGGCCTGCGCCTCTGCTTTGGCGGGCTCGACGAGGCGCCACTGCGCGGGCACGCTCCTTTCGACACCGCCAAGGTGGAAGACGATGCGCGGCAGCTTGACGAAGCCGTCGTCGCGGCAATCTTTGCCGCGGCAATGGAACGGCCCACGGATCGGCGGCCTTGGCTCTTCTGCCCGATGGCCATCGGCGGGCATATCGACCACATGGTGATCCTCAAGATCGTGTTACGGCACTACAACGCCCTGCGGGCGCGCTGGCGCATCGCCTTCTATGAAGATCTGCACTATGCCTCCGTCCGGCGGATGCGGGCGGAGGGCCTTGCCAGGTTCCAATGCCTTGCCGCGCGATTGAAGCTCAGGCGCTCGCTTTGGCCCATTGGCGCGGCGGTCGACAAGCTGGCGCTCGTTGCGCTGTATCGGAGCCAGTTCGCGGAATCGCCAGTCTCGATAAAGCCGTTCACGCCGGCCCAGAGCATTACGGCCCCGGCGCATGAGGCGCTCTGGAGCACCGAGCCCGCATGACGCGCACCAACCGGTCCTTGCCGCTGCGCCTTGGTTGGACAGCGCTAGCCAAAAGCTGGTTGCGCAAGCTCGACAGATTGCGCCGGCTGGCGGGCCGCCTTGAGCGGGGCGCGCCTCTCGCTGCCGCAAACCAAGAGCCGTTTTCCGCCCTGGTGCGCTCAGCGGGAAATCTCGCCGACTTGCGCCCACATTTGCTCGTCCTGGTGCCTTGGCTGCCGATCGGCGGCGCCGAGGTGCTGCTGGCTGACATCCTCGACAGCCTCAAAGCAGAATGGCGCCTCAGCATCGTCACGACCGAGAGAGGCGACCAGGCTCTGGCGCCGGCGTTTGCGGCAATCACCACGGAAATCTACCATTTGCCCGATTTGCTCGACCGGCGGCATTGGTTCGAATTCGTCGCCGCGCTTATGGCCTCGCGCGATTCCAAGGCGATCCTGTCGAGCGGATCGCGCTTCCTCTACAAGAACCTGAAGCGGATCAAGGCACGCTTTCCCGCAATCCGGAGCTATGACATTCTGCACAATGACGCGCCAAAGGCGCATTTGGCCTCGGCGCTGCGTGCCACGCTTCACATCGATCGCCTCATCGCGGTGAACGAAAGGATCGGGCGCTCGCTCACCGGTGGCGGCGCTCGCTCCGGGACGGTGGCTGTGATCCCCAACGGTGTCGATTACGAAGGCGTCTTCAATCCGCATGGCATGGACCGCGCCGCGGCCCGCCAGCGCTTCGGCATTGAGGAGGACACCTTCGTCATCGGCTTCGTTGGGCGGATGAGTGCGGAAAAACGCCCTCTCGCCTTCCTCACGGTGGCGGCGCCAATTCTCGCCACCCATCCCAACGCGCGGCTCGTTGTGCTGGGCGACGGCCCAATGGCCAAAGCGTTTGGCGATGCGGCCGAGGCCTCCGGCATCGCCGACCGTCTGCATCACGTGCCTCGCCTCGATCGCTCGGCGATGCCGCAATTTTACGCCTCCTGCAGCATCCTCGTGATGTCGTCGCTCATCGAAGGCACGCCACTGGTGATGCTTGAGGCATTGGCGATGGGCTGCCCGGTGGCGAGCACCGATGTCGGAGATGCTGCGCTCATCATCCGCGAAGGCATCAACGGCTTCATCGTTCCGGTCGCGGTTCCGGAAGACCTGACGCCGCGCATCGCCAGCCTGGTCGACGACACGGCCGCCCTCGAGCGGATGCGCGCGGCCGCCCGGCAGTCGATCATCGACACGGGGCGATCGGTCAATGCGATGCTCGCCGCCTATAGAGCCTTGATGCGGCCGGAATTCCCCGCGCGACACCGAAGATAGCGAAGACGGTGGCGCGCTTCAGTCGGCCGCCGGCAGCCGTCGCATGGTGAACTCGATCACATCGCCTGGGCGTTCGAACCAGCTTTCGATCTCGGTCCAATAGGCCTGCTTCGGGAAGCGCTCGAACCACTCCTTGGCCTTGAGGCGCGCCGCCGGCCGCGGCAGCACGAAGGTCTCGCGCAGAAATCCGTCGCGCGGCAGGTTTGCGCGCTCGGCCCGCGAGCGTTCCAGCCTTTTCTTCAAGCCATCCAGCGGCGGTCTTGCCGGGGTGCGCATGAAGGAACTCCCTTGCACCTTGGTCAGACAGGACTTGACCCTTGCCTTTAAGAGATTAGGGATCGCGCGCAGAAAAAACGAGTCATTTGTCAGGCAAGCGCGCCTATACCTGGAGACTGAATTGGAAAGACCTGATCTTCCGGTGGGGCTGCCGGCCGACATCGAGCAGAAGAAGATGAAGGCCCGCCTCTGGTTCGAGGCCTTGCGCGAGCGCATCTGCGCCGCCTTCGAGCAGATCGAGCGGGAACTCACCGGCCCACAAGCGTCATGGTCGCCCGGCCATTTCGAAAAGACCCCCTGGGAACGTGACGAAGGCCGCGGTGGCGGCGGCACCATGTCGATGATGCGCGGCCGCGTCTTCGAGAAGGTCGGCGTGCACACTTCGACCGTCCATGGCGAATTCTCGCCGGAGTTCAGGAAGCAGATTCCCGGGGCCGAGGAGGATCCGCGCTTCTGGGCGAGCGGCATCTCGCTGATCGCGCATCCATGGAATCCCAACGTGCCGGCCGTTCATATGAACACGCGCATGGTGGTTACCACGCGCCAGTGGTTCGGTGGCGGCGCCGATCTGACGCCGGTGCTCGACCGCCGCCGCACCCAGGACGACCCCGACGCGATCGCCTTCCACCGCGCCATGCAGTTCGCCTGCGAGAAAAACGCCGCGGTCGCCGACTACCCCAAATTCAAGGCCTGGTGCGACGAATATTTCTTCCTGCCCCACCGCAATGAGCCGCGCGGCATCGGCGGCATCTTCTTCGACTGGCTGCATTCGGGCGAGGACAAGGGCGGCTGGAATGCCGATCTCAATTTCGTCCAGGATGTCGGCCGCTCCTTCCTGGTCGTCTATGCTCATCTGGTTCGGGGCAACTTCAATCAAAACTGGACCGACGGCGAGCGTGACGAACAACTGATCCGGCGCGGCCGCTACGTCGAATTCAACTTGCTTCACGATCGCGGCACCATCTTCGGCCTGAAGACCGGCGGCAATGTCGCCTCGATCCTGTCCAGCCTGCCGCCCGAGGTAAAATGGCCGTAACGATCCGGTGAGCGCGGCCATGGCCGCATTGCTGTCCCATTCGCCGAATCTTGGCGGCCAATGTGGCGGGCAGATTTCTTTTTTGTCTAATATCCTTTTGAAAAAATTGAGTTATTTAAGCTTCCGGGTCGGGAAGCGCCGGCGGCAGAGGTGGCGATCGTTGCTCCCACGGCCGTGACCCGACGCGACTTGACGGCCCTGATCAAGAAGGGGTGCCTGGTCCTACAGGCGCCCCCATTTCCAGGAGAGCATGCCATGCGCAAGCTTATCGTGACGGCGGCGACCGCCGCCGTCCTCGCCTCCGGTGGCGCCGCGTTCGCGGCGGTCAAGCACACCATCGGAACCGTGAAGAGCTTTGATGGAACGGCCATGAGCCTTGTTCTGGACAACGGATCGACCTTCACCCTGTCCAAGGCCTTCAAGGATCCCGGCATTCAGGCCGGTGAGAAGGTTCGCGTGTCCTGGGACACGAGCGGCGGGAAAAAAATCGCCGAAGCCGTCAAGATCATGAAGTAGCGACTGCAGCGATTCCTGAAGCTGCGCGGTTGAGCACGACGGCTTGGCCCACAGCCGTCCGCCCGAAACCCATGAACGACAAAGCGACATAGCAGGCTCAGGCAGCACGAAGGGGGGGGGGCCCGGGGCCCCCCCCCGGGGGGGGGGGGGCGGGGGGGCAAGGCGGGGAAAAAGGGGGACACGAAAACACGGCCCGGGTGTTTTTTTTTACATTGTGGGAAAAGCCCCAAACCCCAAATGG